>NZ_AUCT01000024.1 GCF_000429905.1 Desulfatibacillum aliphaticivorans DSM 15576
AAAGTATCTGGAAACCGTGGCTGCCGAAGTGGGCGACGTGGACATCACCAAGAGCGAAGTGCTTTTGTCCATCGGCCGCGGCATCGAGAGCGAGGACAACCTGGAAGCGGCGTTCGACCTGGCCAAGATCATGGGCGCGGACGTATCCTGCTCCCGTCCCATCGTGGACTCCAAGTGGTTGGAGCACGCCCGTCAGGTGGGCACCTCCGGCCAGACGGTCAAGCCCAAGGTTTACATGGCCATGGGCATCTCCGGCGCTTTCCAGCACTTGGGCGGATTGAAGGGCAATCCTTTCATCGTAGCCGTCAACAAGAACCCCAAGGCCCCCATCTTCCAGGTGGCGGACGTGGGAATCGTGGGCGACATCCTGGAAATCATGCCCGAAATGCAAGAAAAGCTCGAAGAAATGAAGGGCTAATCATTCCTAATAGGAGGGGAGTGTTTCAATGGATTTTTCTTTAAATAAAGAACAGCTGGACCTGCAAAAGGCTGCCAGGGAGTTCGCCAAAGGCGAATTTGACATGGAGCTTGCCAGGGAACTGGACGCCAAACACGAGTACCCCACAAAGATTTGGAAAAAAGCTGGAGAACTTGGCTTCATCGGCCTCCATTTTCCTGAAAAATATTCCGGAATGGGTTACGGCGTGCTGGAAAATATTCTGGTCGCCGAAGAACTTTGCCGCGGCGATTCCAGCATCGGCGCCTGCATGGTTTTGGCCGGCTTCGCCTCTGAAATCGTGTTGCATTTCGGCTCTGACGCCCAAAAGGAAAAATGGCTGCCTCAGGTTGCGGAAGCCAAAACCCTTTCCGCCGGCGCCTTTACCGAACCCGGACACGGATCGGACATTACCGGCATGGACACTACGGCTGTCCTGGACGGCGATGAATGGGTGATCAACGGAACCAAAATTTTTATCACCAACGGCAACCTCGCCGGCTTCTTCTGCACTCTGTGCCAGACTGATCCTGACGCCAAGCCCGCTTACCGCGGCCTTAGCATGATATTGGTGGAAGCTGACAGAGAAGGCGTAAGCACCACTTCCGTGGGCGATAAATTGGGCATCCGCATGATGGATACGGCTGAGGTTGTTTTCAAGGACGTTCGCGTACCCAAGGAAAACCTCATCGGCGTGGAAGGCAAGGGCTTTTATCAGGTCCTGGAATTCTTTGACGAAAGCCGCATTCTCATCGCTGCACAGGCTCTGGGAACCGCGCAGGGCGCTTTGGATAGGGCCGTGGAATACGTCAAGCAGCGCGAGCAGTTTGGCAAAAAATTGGCTCAGTTCCAGATCACCCAGCATAAGCTGGCCGACATGGCCACCAAGGTCGAACTCGCCCGCCTTATGACCTATAAGGCTGCATGGAATTACGACCAAGGCAAAATCGATCCCAAGCTGACATCCATGGCTAAAATGTTCGCCGCCCGCACTGCAGTGGAAGTGGCCGACGAAGCCATTCAGCTCTTGGGCGGCTACGGCTACATGCGTGAGTATGACGTGGAAAGGTTCTATCGTGACGCTAAGATCACGGAAATTTACGAAGGAACCAAGGAAATCCAGAAGAATACCATCGCAAGCAGCGTTATCGGCAAGCTCAAGTAGCATCTGCTGAAAAAGCAAAATAACGAAGGGGCGTTTTCCTTGCGGAAGACGCCCCTTTTATATTTTACTGTAAAAGAAATCTATCTTTTCTTTTCGGCCTTTTCTTCTTTGCCCAGATGCAGGTGGATGCTGTCCAGGATGCCGTTGATGAAGGCGCCGGACTCGGCCGTTCCGAAGCGTTTGCCGATGTCAATGGCCTCGTTGATGGATACCCGGCGAGGTACGTCGGGGCAGAACAGAAATTCATAGGCGGCGATGCGCATGAGGTTCAGGTCCACGGCCGACATACGGTACAGCTTCCAGTTGTTGGAATGCTGTTCGATAAGGCGGTCAATCTCATCCCGTTTTTCAATCACCCCTTTGGCCAGTTCGTAAAAGAACTGGGCCAGATCCTTGGGAGGCGGAAAGTTTTGGCAAAACAAGTCCAAGGCCTTCAGCGGGGGGGCTGAGGTTGAGTCCACGTAAAATAATGATTGGAGCGCAAGCTCCCTTGCCCTGCGTCTTTTTCCCATAGATTTACTTGAACTGCTCCGCAAGGTTGACCATTTCAATAGCGCCCATGGCCACGTCCCAGCCTTTGTTTCCGGCTTTGGTGCCAGCGCGTTCTATGGCCTGCTCAATGGTGTCGGTGGTCAGAATGCCGAACATAACGGGAATGCCTGCGCCAAGACTGACATGGGCGATGCCCTTGGAGGCTTCGGCGCATACATAGTCGAAATGCGGCGTGGACCCGCGAATGACGGCGCCCAGGCAGATGAGTGCGTCGTACTTGCCGCTTTTAGCCATCTTATCGGCGATCAGGGGGATTTCAAATGCCCCGGGCACCTTGGCGACTTCAATATTCTCGTCTGCAGCCCCGGACCTCATGAGCGCGTCCAGCGCGCCGCCCAGCAGCCTGTCAGAGATGAAATCGTTGAACCTGGCTACGATGATTCCAAAGCGTTTGCCTTCCGCTGAGAGCGTCCCCTCTATCATGCGCGGCATAGTGTTCCTCCTGTTATCCGAAAACGCGATTCGGTTAAGTTTTATTGGCAGGGAATTTTCCCTGTTTTATTTATAAGATTCCACGTCCAGCAAATGGCCCATTTTCAAGGCCTTGCATTCCAGGTAGTCTTTGTTGTACTTGTTGGGGCACACGGCCAGCGGCACTTGTTCCACAATGCTCAGGCCGTAGCCCTGGAGGCCGACCATTTTCTTGGGATTGTTGGTCATGAGCTTCATTTTCCGTACTCCCAGGTCCACCAGCACCTGGGCGCCGATGCCGTAGTTGCGCTGGTCGGCCTTGAAGCCCAGCTTCTCGTTGGCTTCCACGGTGTCCAGGCCGCCGTCCTGCAGAGCGTAGGCCTTGATTTTGTTGACCAGGCCGATGCCGCGGCCTTCCTGACGCACGTAGATGATGACGCCCTTGCCTTCTTCGTTGACCATTCTCATGGCTTCCTGAAGCTGATCGCCGCAGTCGCAGCGTTGGGAGCCGAAGATATCGCCGGTGAGGCATTCGGAGTGCACACGCACCAGGATAGGCTCGTCGGGATTGATGTCTCCCTTGACCAGAGCGATGTTCAGGTATTCGTCCACATCGTTTTCGTAAACGATGACCTTGAAGTCTCCGCCATAGGACGTGGGCAGTTTGGCTTCGGCGGACCTGCGCACAAAGGATTCTTTGCTCATGCGGTATTCAATGAGGTCGGCGATGGTGCAGATGTTGATGCCGTGCTCTTCGCTGAAAACTTCCAGGTCGGGCATGCGGGCCATGGTGCCGTCGTCTTTCATGATTTCGCAGATGACGCCGGCGGGCTTGCAGCCTGCCAAGCGGGCCAGGTCCACGGAGCCTTCAGTCTGGCCGGCGCGGACGATGACTCCGCCGTTGCGTGCGCGGAGCGGAAAAATATGGCCGGGGCGCACAAGGTCTTCGGCCTTGGAGTCGTCTGCTATAGCGGTCTGGATGGTTGTGGCCCTGTCAGCCGCCGAGATGCCCGTGGTGACGCCGCACCGGGCTTCGATGGAGACGGTGAAGCCTGTCTGGTAAGGCGAGGTATTGTTGCCGACCATGGGTTGAAGATCCAGAATGTCGGCTTTTGCCTTGGTAAGGGAAAGGCAAATAAGGCCGCGGCCGTATTTCGCCATAAAGTTGATAATTTCAGGGGTTACAAATTCGGCTGCGATTGCAAGGTCCCCTTCGTTTTCCCTGTCTTCGTCATCCACCAGGATGACCATCTTGCCTTCCTTGATTTCCTTGATTGCCTGCTCAATGCTGATTTTAGCCATGTCTGCCTCTTATAAAAAGCCGTTCTTGGCAAGTAACGCCATGTTAATGCCCGGCATTTGGGAGTTTTTATCCGCCTCTCCTCTAGTTGCGGATAAAAAGTGTTCCACATATTTCCCGATTATATCGGTTTCTATATTTACACGGTCGCCGGGCTTGCGCAGTCCGATGGTCGTGATTTTTGCGGTATGCGGTATGATGCTAACGGAAAAGCCGGTATCAGACCTTTGGTTAATAGTAAGGCTGATTCCGTCGATGGCAACCGAACCTTTTTCCACCATGTAATAGGTCAGGCTGGAAGGGGCCTCAAAGGAGTACAGGATGGCGTTGGCGTCCGCCTTTACCGAAGCCACAGTGGCAATGCCGTCCACGTGTCCCTGCACCAGATGGCCGTCCAGGCGGGAGGCGAAAGTCAGCGCCTTTTCCAGGTTCACCCTGTCCCCGGGCTTGGCCCAATTGAGGATGGAGCGGCTGATGCTCTCGGGGGATACGTCCACGTCGAATGTCGAGCCGTCCAGACGGGTGGCTGTGAGGCATGTTCCGGAAACGGCGATGCTGTCGCCCAGTTTGACGCCCGTCAGGTCGAAATCCGCCTGAATCTGCATGGTGACGCCCCGGCCCTTGTTGATGCGTTTAAGGGTTCCCAGGCCTTCTATGATTCCGGTAAACATGGCGTATTATCAGTCCCGTTCGTCAAAAAGATCCATGACATATCCCTCCACCATAAAGTCGTTTCCGAAACGGTGCAGGGTGATGTCCTTCAGTTCTATGGAGTCAGCCATAAAGTCAGGCCCGGGGCCTGCAAACATGGGAACTCCGTCGTCGCCGCACAAGATTTTTGGGGCGTAAAACAAGCAGACCTTGTCCACCACGCCCGATTTCAGGGCGGATGAATGCACATGCCCGCCGCCTTCAATCAGCAGGCTGTTCAGGCCCCTTTCCCCTAAGTTGCGGCAAATGAAATCCAGGTTTAAAAACCCGCTCATTTCGGGCGCTTCCACAATTTCTGCGCCTGCTTTTTCCAGAGCGTCCCGTTTTACCTCGGGCGCCTGGGGGCCGCAAAAAATTAATGTACCAGAATCAGAATCCTGGCGCAACATTTTGGCGCTGGGATCCATAGATAGGCGGCTGTCCAGGATGACCCGCAAAGGATCGTTTCCCTGGCCGTCTTCCAGTCGGGCCGTGAGGCTGGGGTCGTCCATGCGGACCGTATTGATTCCCACCAGGATGGCGTCCATGGCGTGGCGCATTTTGTGGACGCAGGCTCTGGACTCTTCGCCGGTGATCCATTTGGAGTCGCCGATGCGCGTGGCTATCCGGCCGTCCAGGGTGGCGGCGCATTTGCAGACCACAAAGGGCCTGCCCGTGGTGACGTGTTTGATGAAAAATTCGTTTTGCTTCCGGGCTTCGGCTTCGCAGACGCCCCATTGGGTTTCCACGCCGTTTTCCTGCAGATATTCCAGGCCGCCCTGGGCTTTGGGATTGGGGTCTTTCATGGCGGCGATCACCTTGGCGATTCCCGCCTTAAGTACGGCGTGGGAGCAGGGCGGCGTTTTTCCATGATGGTTGCAGGGCTCCAGAGTGACGTACATGGTCGCGCCTTTGGCGTCCGCCCCTGCTTCCTCCAGAGCGAAGATTTCGGCGTGAGGTCCGCCGGCCTTTTTATGCCAGCCCTGGCCGATTACCTTGCCGTCCTTGACAATGACCGCGCCAACCATAGGATTGGGCGACGTGCTTCCCGTTCCCTTTTCAGCCAAGGCCAAAGCCTGGCGCATGTATTGGGTGTCCTGTTTTTTCATGGCGCCCTTGTATAAAAAGAACAGGGGGGACCGTGATCCGGTTACCCCCCGAGAATAATAAATAGGTCCAAACCGCCTGGCTGTTACTTGCCGCCCTTTTGCTGCTGTTTAAGCAGGTATTTGAGTTCGGATATAAAGTCGTTTACGTGCTTGAACTCCCTGTACACCGAGGCGAAGCGGACGTAAGCCACGTCGTCCAGTTCGTGCAGCTTGTTCATGATGGCCTCGCCCACCTGGTGGGAGGGAACTTCCTTTTCTCCGGTTTCGCGCAGATCTCTTTCCAGTTGTTCGATAAACTCATCAATCACATGAACGCTGATATTGCGCTTTTCACACGCCCGGAGCATGCCGGCCCGCACTTTCTCCCCGTTAAAAACCTCTCTCCGGCCGTCCTTTTTGATGATGACCAAAGGCATGTCCTCCACCTTTTCGTAGGTGGTAAAACGGCGGGAGCAGGACAAGCACTCCCTGCGGCGACGAATTACATCAGCCTCCTTGCCTTGCCTGGAGTCTATGACTTTATCTTCAGTTTCACCGCAATACGGGCATTTCATCCCTTTCCTCCCTGGAAGCTATGCATAAATGGGGAAAGATTGGCAAAGGTCCTTGACCTTGGCTCTCGTGCTTTCTATCAAAGCCTGATCCTGGGGATTTTTCAAAACGTTCGCCAGGCAATCGGCGATGAGTTCCATTTCAGGCTCTTTCATGCCCCTGCTGGTAATGGTCGGCGTTCCCACCCGGATGCCGCTGGTGACGGCCGGTCCATTTTTATCAAAGGGGATGGTGTTCTTGTTGACCGTAATGCCGGCCTGCTCCACCAGACCCTCCGCTTCCTTGCCGGTAATGTCAAGATTGGAGAGGTTGAGGAGCATCATGTGGTTGTCGGTTCCGCCGGAAACCAGATCCACGCCGTTGTCCATAAGCCGTTTGGCCAGGCAGGCGGCGTTTTTGACCACTTGCTGCTGATAGGCCTTGAACTCGGGCGTAAGGGCTTCCTTGAAAGCCACGGCCTTGGCGGCGATGACGTGCATGAGCGGTCCGCCCTGGATGCCGGGGAAAATCTGGCTGGACAGTTTTTTGCCGAATCCCTTATTGGACAAAATCATGCCGCCGCGGGGGCCGCGCAGGGTTTTATGGGTCGTGGTGGTCACTACGTCTGCGTATGGCAGGGGAGAGGGATGCTCTCCGGCCGCCACCAGACCGGCTATGTGAGCCATGTCCACCATAAGGTATGCGCCGGTTTCCCTGGCTATCTTTTCCAGTTCGGGAAAGTCGATGATCCGGGGGTAGGCGCTGGCGCCCGCCACGATCAGCTTGGGCTTATGTTCCTTTGCCAGGGAGCGGACCTGGTCGTAATCGATGGTTCCGGTTTTTTCCTTGACTCCGTAATGGACGAAGTTGAAAATGCGGCCGGAAAAGCTGACCGGGCTGCCGTGGGTAAGGTGACCGCCGTGGGAAAGGTCCATGCCAAGCACGGTGTCTCCGGGTTCCAGCAGGGCGAAGTAAACCCCCATGTTGGCCTGGGAGCCTGAATGGGGCTGCACATTGGCGTAGTCTGCCTGGAACAATTCCTTGGCCCGGTCCCTGGCGAGGTTTTCGGCCACGTCCACGAACTCGCATCCGCCGTAATAACGGTGGCCGGGATACCCTTCCGCGTATTTGTTGGTCATTACGCTGCCCTGAGCGGCCATGACGGCCGGGCTGGCGATATTCTCCGAGGCGATCAGCTCCAAGGTGAACTGCTGCCTGTCCAATTCCTGCTCGATGGCTTTCGCCGCCTCAGGGTCAACTTTTCTAATGGTTTCCAGATCCAACGGTTTGCTCCCTTTTCAACCAAATGGTTCTTGCTGCAACAAGAAACCGGTACCAAAATATTTTGAATATAACAAGCCTGCAAATGAAGAGCTTGCAAAAAAATTAAACGTTTGCGCCTTGCTATGCTTTAAACTTCTTCATGATAACGGATGCGTTGGTGCCTCCGAATCCAAAAGAGTTGTTCATGGCCGCATTGACCACCTGCTTCCTGGCCTGGTTAGGCACATAATCCAGGTCGCATTCAGGGTCCGGGGACTCCTGATTGATGGTCGGCGGAATAAGGTCATGATAGACCGTCAAGGCGGTGAATACCGATTCCACGCCTCCGGCGCCTCCAAGCAAATGGCCTGTCATGGACTTGGTGGAGCTTATGGCCAGCTTGTAAGCGTGCTCTCCGAACAGAGACTTAACGGCCTGGGTTTCGCACAGGTCGTTAAACTGGGTGGAGGTGCCGTGGGCGTTGATGTAGTCAATGGCTTCCAAGGGCAGGCCGGCGTCCTCCACGGCGCTTTTCATGCACCTGGCCATGCCTTCCCCTTCCGGGGACGGCGCGGTCATATGGTACGCATCGCCGGACATGCCGTAACCTGCCAGGGTCGCATAAATGCGGGCGCCGCGCTTCTCGGCGTGCTCCCTGGTTTCCAGGATCAGAATTCCGGCGCCTTCCCCGACCACAAATCCGTCCCGCTCCTTGTCAAAGGGCCGGGAGGCCTTTTTCGGCTCTTCGTTCCGGGTGGATAAGGCTTTCATGGAGTTGAAGCCCGCAATGCACAGGGGGGTGATAACCGATTCCACGCCGCCGGTGATCATGGCGTCGGCCTGGCCGTGTTGAAGAATGCGCATGGATTCCCCCACGGAGTGGGTGCCTGCGGCGCAGGCCGTGGCCACGCTGCAGTTGGGGCCTTTGGCTCCAAAGTGGATGGCGATAAGGCCGGGCCCCATGTTTCCGATCAGCATGGGAATGAAAAAAGGGCTTACCCTGCCGGGGCCGCGATTTACAATGACATCGCGGCTTTCCTCCATAGTCTGGAGGCCTCCCAGGCCGCACCCCGTGAACACGCCCACACGCTCGGCGTTGTCCGAGTCGATGACAAGCCCCGCGTCATCCAGGGCCATTTTGGACGCCGCAATGATGTAAGCGATAAACCGCTCCGCCTTCCGGGCTTCCTTTTTGCTCATGAAATCTTCGGCGTTAAAGTCCTTCACCTCGGCGGCGATGGTGGTTTTAAAGCCGGCGGTGTCAAAGCGGGTGATAGGACCTACGCCGGACTTCCCCTGGCAAAGGGCGGACCAGGATGACTCCACGCCGACGCCAAGGGGCGTAACCAAGCCCAGGCCGGTGACCACAATTTCGGGTGTGCAGGTATTCATTCAAACTCCTGCCGGATGTCTTGGGACGGGGGGGCGTGCGGGCTGGCCCGCGGCCCCGTCCTGCGCGTTTTTAGGTGTGCGCTTTGATATATTCAATGACGTCTTTGACCTTGAGGATTTTTTCCGCTTCTTCATCGGAGATTTCCAGGTCAAAGGTTTCTTCCATGCTCATAATCAGTTCAACCAGGTCCAGGGAATCGGCGCCCAGGTCATCCACAAAAGATGCTTCTTCCACAACTTCATCAGGCTCCACGCCCAGTTTATCCACGATTATGTTTTTTACTTTTTCTTCCAAAGACATGGTAATCAAACCTCCTTGCTTTCACGGCGCCATTTTTAATGGGACGCCTTGCGATGGTTTTTTTCCTGCCACTATATCTTTTGCACCGGAAAAATCAAGCATACAACTTATGGCGAATCGCCTTTGCCTGGGTTCCGGGCGCCGGACAGCGGCTTTAGGGGTTAAATAACGGCTGAAAAACGCCTTTTTCCTTGTTACATGTACATCCCGCCGTTCACATGCAGCACCTGGCCGGTGATGTAACGGGAGTTCTCCGAAGCCAGAAACTCCACGGCCGCCGCAACGTCTTCCGGCTCGCCCATTTTTCCCAAAGGCGTAGCGTCTATAAAAGCCTGCTTAACCTCGTCGGAAAGTATATCGGTCATCTGGGTGTTGATATACCCGGGCGCCACGGCGTTCACCAATATTCCCCGGGAAGCCAGTTCCTTGGCCACGGCTTTTGTCAGGCCGATGACTCCGGCTTTGGAGGCGGCGTAATTGGCCTGGGTGGGATTTCCCATGGCGCCGACTACGGACGAAATATTAATAATCCTGCCCTGCTTTTGCTTCATCATGGCCCGGGCGGCCTCCTGAATGCAAAAAAAGGTCCCTTTGAGGTTGATGTCCACCACGAGGTCCCAGTCCTGCTCTTTCATCCGGACGGCGAAGCCGTCTTTGGTGACGCCCGCGTTATTGACCAATACGTCAATGCGTCCGGCCTCCTGGACCAGGGTCTTGAAAAAGGCTTTCACTTCATCCTTGTCAGCCACATTCACTTTAAAGCCTTTGCCTTGGCCGCCCGCCTCGGCGAGAAGTTTTTCCGTCTTTTCCGATTCCGAATCGTCCGGATCGTAATGGCAAAAATAAACGGATGCGCCTTGGCCGGCGAAACGCAGGGCGATAGCCCGGCCAATGCCTTGAGAGCCGCCTGTAACGACAACAACTTGGGATTCTGTATCCATAATCGTCTCCTACGAGATTAATTGTAACCGTGGAATTGAAGCCAAGAGATGATTAGAGCAACATGTTTTCCGCCTGTCAAGCCGGGTCCAGGCCCTGTGCGCAAATGCGCGGTGCGAGGGGATGGGGATTCCCGAAACTTTGGCGCGGTTGAATGGCTCGATGAAAAGAGGACGGAGAGAGATGCAGGAGCCGCTGCTTTTTCGGGGCGCCGCACAAAGGCCGCGAAGCAGGCCCGCCCGCAAAAAAGTGAAAAAGCGCGGAAAAGGCGTTTTTCTGCAGCCGGTTGGCCCCTGGGAGCTACGTTTTGTGTCGGACATCCGCGCCGTCTCCTTAATTAAATCCCAAAAACGGATTTTGGCAATATAACGATTCAGCGGACCGGGTGAGCTCAAACAAATGGACAGGGCAGGCGAAAAAAGGGTCATATCTTAATCACTCGATCCTTTGGGCGCGAAGAAAGAGTACAATACGGGCATCGGATGCGCCGGTGGGATTTCCGCCTGACGAAACCGCCAGTCAGGCGACGCAAATCATTAAGATATGACCCAACTCAAATGCTTATCAGTCTGTCTCAATCAGAGTGCGGCCTTTGTAGGTTCCGCAGCTCGGGCAGATATGATGGGGGAGCTTGGGGTCTCCGCACTGAGGGCAGCTAACTACGTTGGGCGCCGTCAGTTTTTGATGGGTGCGGCGTTTGTCGCGTTTGGACTTGGATTTTTTATGTTTCGGTAAAGCCATGAGAATTCTCCCGCAATATGTCTTGTGGCCGAAGCGCATCCAGGCGGTTTTTTAACGGGCCTGTTCCTTCGGCGAAGTTTTTCGACAGCAAGGGCGAGGGCCTCCACGGCCGGTCGCCCGGTAAAGCATGGACATATAAAGCATGCGCCGCGTGGTTGTCAAGCATTTTTACGAATCAGCCGTGGGGAGGATTGCGGCTCTTGCCGAAGAATGCTGCGGACGGGTGTGTGAACTTTGTTCGTCCATAAGGGGCCCCCAGGGGGGGATGATTCCGGAGTGTCGACGGATTTGCAGGCGTATTTGCGTAATGCTTGTCACAATCAGGTTACGGGACTGATTGTATCTTGACTTTTCTACGCTAGTATTATCTACTACTATATTGGACGTATAGCCTAGCTTGACCTGTTAAGCTTTCCAGGGGTATCCTGAAGCACGCGAGGAGAAATTAAGCGTTGCGGCGTCCGGCATGGCTGGATTTCTAATATCGGTTCGAGGAATGGAAATTAATGTTTATTATTGGTCACTTCATCAACGCAATAGCCATCGTGGCAGACCTGGCCCTGACCCTTTACATGTACATTCTAATCATCGGGGCCTTATTGTCCTGGGTAAATCCCGACCCCTACAACCCAATTGTCCGTTTCATCAACAATGTGACCGAGCCTGTTTTAAGACATGTCCGGCGCTACTTGCCGGTGAGCTTTTCGGGCATTGATTTTTCGCCTGTGGTCGTAATATTCGTCATCGTCTTTCTCCAGAATTTTTTCGTGCAAAGCCTCAGGTCCTTGGCCTTCAGGCTCCTGCACTGATAAAATGGGTTCTTGCTGACGGACTTGTCATCCATAAGGAGGATGCACTTATGAAGATCACCCCCATGGAGATACAGAAGCAGGTGTTCAAACGCAGTCTATGGGGGCTGGATTCCAATCAGGTTGAAAGTTTTTTGGAAACGGTTTCCCTGGCAATGGAGGAACTGGTTCTGGAAAACCGAGGACTTCAGGAGGCGCAAGCCTTGCTGAAGGCGGAAGTGCGAGGATACAAAGAGCGCGAGGAGGGATTCCGGGAAAGCATCCTTCATTCCAAACAGGTTATGGAAGGCATGGAGAAGAACGCCAAAAAGGAAGCGGAGTTGATTGTCTCCCAGGCGGAGATAAAGGCGGAGGACATCATCAACCGCGCTCACCAATCCTACGCAAAGGTCAAAGACGACATAACGGAGCTTAAGCGGCAGCGGGCTTTATTGGACGCCCGCATCCGCGGAGTTTTGGCAGCGCATAAGAAGATTTTGGATATCAACCGGGAAGAGAGCCAGGCCTTGGACTCCAGGGATGACAAAATCGCTGTTTTCAAAAAATCGCAGAGGAGCTAGATAATGGCCAGAATTGATGCGTTTTTCAAATTAATGCATGAGCAGGGCGCTTCGGACCTTCACCTAGTATCGGGGCAGCAGCCTGCCTTACGCATCCGGGGGGAGATGGAGAGAATCAAGTTTAAGGTCCTGGACAGCGATGACCTGCGATCCATGCTTTATGAAATCACTCCGGAGGAAAAGGTCAAGGTGTTTGAAGAAACCGGAGACCTGGACTTTGGGTATGAACTGCCCGGAGTGGCCCGTTACCGCGCCAACTTTTTCATGCAAAAATTCGGCGTGGCGGCGGTTTTTCGCGAAATCCCCCAGACCATTCTCACGGCCGAACAGTTAGGCCTGCCCCCTGTCGTGCCCAAGTTGGCCAGCCTCCCCAGGGGCCTTGTGCTGGTCACCGGCCCTACAGGATCGGGTAAGTCCACCACCCTGGCTTCCATCGTGGACGTAGCCAACCGTCAGCGCAAGGACCACATCATCACCATTGAAGACCCCATCGAATTCGTGCACGAGTCCAAAAGCTGCATCGTGAACCACCGGGAAGTGGGCGCGCACACCAAAACTTTTTCCGCGGCGTTGCGCGGCGCCCTGCGCGAGGACCCGGACATCATCCTGGTCGGCGAAATGCGCGACCTGGAAACCATCTCCCTGGCCATTGAAGCCGCCTCCACAGGCCACTTGGTGTTTGCAACCCTGCATACCACCAGCGCCGCCAAAACCGTGGACCGCATCATCGAAGTTTTTCCGGCCACGCAGCAGGACCAGATCCGGTCCACCCTGGCGGACGGACTCAGGGCGGTTCTGGCCCAAACCCTGTTCAAACGTGTGGATAAAAAAGGCCGCTGTGCGGCCCTGGAAATATTAATTGCTACTCCGGCGGTCAGGAACCTGATTCGTGAAAATAAAACCTATCAGATTCCTTCCTCCATCCAGACCGGTAAGAAATACGGTATGCAATTGTTGGACGACGCCATTATGGAACTCATCCACAAAGGAAGAATCGATCCCGAAGAAGCCTACGCCAAGGCGAACGAGAAAGCAAGGTTCAGACCCTTGCTCAAACATCCGCCGGCGGACTTCACGGAGGCGTAGACAGATTTTTTTGCAGGTGAGTGAGGGAGCGTTTTCATGAGAAAACAGGAAATCGACCACATCCTGACGCGGATGCTGGACACCTTTGACAACGTGTCTGACTTGAACATTACTGCGGGCAGGCCGTTTCAAGTGGAAAGCTCGGGAGTCCTTTCCCCCGTGGATTTAAGTCCGCCGATTCCGGAATTGACCCCCTATCAGACCGAAATTTTCGCCATGAACCTGATCAACGGGGACCGCCGGCTTTCACGAATACTCATGCGGGACGGCTCGTGCGACTTGTCGTACGAGCTCCCCGGCAAGGCCCGATTCAGGGTCAACATCTTTTCCCAGCGCGGAGCTTATTCCATCGTCCTTCGTAAGTTGGAGACCAAAATCCCCACATTGGAAGAGTTGAGTCTGCCTTCCGCCTTTATGAAGATGTCCCATGAAAAGAACGGCATCGCCCTGGTTACGGGCGCCACAGGCTCCGGTAAGTCAACCTCTCTGGCCGCCGTGCTCAACCAGATCAACGAAACCCAGGCGGTGCACGTGGTCACCCTGGAAGACCCGGTGGAATTCCAGCATCCCCACAAAAAGGCGACCTTTAACCAGCGGGAAATGGGGACGGATTTCGAATCCTTCGCCGTGGGCCTGAGAGCCGCCTTGCGCCAGGCGCCCAAGGTGATTCTGGTGGGCGAAATGCGGGACAGGGAAACCGTGGAAATCGGCCTGGCAGCAGCCGAAACCGGCCACTTGGTGCTTTCCACCATCCACACCGTGGACGCCGGGCACACCATCAACCGCATCCTGGGTATGTTCTCCACGGAAGAGGAACAGCAAATCCGCATCCGCCTGGCCGACACCATCCGGTGGGTGGTTTGTCAGAGGCTTTTGCCTAAAGTGGGCGGAGGCCGGGTGGCCGCATTTGAAGCCATGGGCTCCAACGTGCGCGTCCGGGACGCCATCCTCCACGGGGAATCGGAAGACAAAACCTTCCACAACATCATCAGCCAGGGCAAGGCCTTTGGCATGATCACCTTTGACGATTACATCGTGAGCCTGTACGAGAGGGGTCTGATTACGGAGGAAACGGCCCTCGCCTATTCAAGTCATAAGGACGTTGCGGGGCGCGGCATCGACTCCGTCAAGAGCGCCCGGGGCGAGACCACCACCGATATCGAAGACCTTCAGGTGGATTTGGAATACGGAAGAAAGGTAAATTGAACCTGGGGCCCGACCGCCCCCGTTCTCCCAGGAGTGGATCATGAATATTACATGTCAGCATTGCCAGGGGCAATTCCGCATCCCGGACGAAAAAGTGCCCAAAGGGCAGTCTTTTTCCTTGGGATGTCCCAAATGCAAAAAGAAAATCACGGTGAACGCCGAGCAAAGCGGCTCGGCCGCCCCCGCCGCGCCGCCCAAAGGGGCTCAGGCGCCGCCTCAGAAGGGCAAAACCTCCAAGCTCATGGACGAAATCAGCTCCCGCGGGTATGACGCGGACGACAAGCCCTTCGACTTTCTGGAGGAAGGCGCACGCACCGCGCTGCTTTGCGAGCTGGACCCTGTGTACAAGGCGAAAATAAAAGACGCTCTCAACTCCCTGGGGTATCTGGTGACCGAACCCGGCGCCGCCCGGGAAGCGCTCAAGCAGATGCGCTTTCATGTGTTTGACATCATCGTGCTGAACGAGATGTTCGACACGGACGAGCCGGAAAACAACCATGTCTTGAAATTTTTAAGCAGAATGGTAATATCCACCAGGAGAAAGATTTTTGTGGCGCTGGTCTCCAACAATCACAGGACCATGGATAACATGGCCGCGTTCGCAAAAAGCGTGAACATTACCGTCAATCCCAGCGGCATTGACGACATAGACAAAATCTTAACCCGCGCCATTGCTGAAAACACGCTTTTTTACAAAATTTTTATGCAGGCCATGGAAGACGCAGGACGAGTATGACCGGACAGTACACATGCCAGGATTATCGGGCTGAGATGACCCTTTTGGGCCTGAAGAGACGCCTGAACGATAAATCCCTCGGCAAAGAAGAAAAAGAAGCCCTGATTGCAGAAATTAAAAAGATGGAAAAGGCTATGGGAATGGACTGACCTCCATTCCCGTGTTGAAATATCATGGAACCGCAACGCATTACTCCGGAACTTACCCTGATACCCTTGGATCAACCCACGTTGCGGGGGTTTCATACCTTTATCAGCGCCTGGCTGTACCAGGGGGACGCCACGTTTTTGGTGGACCCGGGGCCCGCATCAACCGTTCCCCTCTTGGTCCAAACCCTTGAAAAAATGAACGTCACACGCCTGGACGCCTTGCTCCTGACCCACATCCACATCGATCATGCGGGCGGCGCCGGCGATTTTTCCCGGCGCTTTCCGGATACGCCTGTCGTGTGCCACCCCAAGGCCATTCCGCACATGGCGGACCCGGAGCGCCTGTGGCAGGGCAGTCTGAAAACCCTGGGCGATACGGCCAGGGCTTACGGTCAAATCCAACCGGTCCCGGAAAAAAATCTGGTCAGTTCCGAGGATTTCGCGGACCTGGGCGTGCAGGTAATCAACACTCCCGGCCACGCGGTTCATCATATCAGCTATCTCAAAGACGACATATTATTTGCCGGAGAGACCGGAGGGGTTCGGTATGAAGTCCCCGGCAAAGGCGTGTGGATCAGGCCGGCGACGCCTCCCCGGTTTTTGATGGAAATAAGCTGCGGCAGCATGGACGCCCTCATGGAAACGCCGCACGATATTTACTGCTACGGCCATTACGGGGCCGTAAAGGGCGCCGGAGCCTCCCTGCTGGCCGCCCACAAGGACCAGGTCCGGTTGTGGGCTGGGGTTATCGAGCGGGAAATGGCCGTTTCCAGCGAGGACCTGGAAGAACGGTGTCTGAAAAGTCTGCTGGCCCAAGACCCCGGCCTGAGCCTCCACCCCCACTTGCCCGACGACGTCAGGGAACGGGAAAAAGGGTTCATGTTCAACAGCATCAGAGGGATTGCAGGATATCTTCGCGACCGCCGGAACGCGGCCGCTCAGTAACTGACGGCTCGGCGCCGGGCCATGCAAGCAAGGCGCGAAAGCAGGGGGGTGTAAGTCATGCCGAAAAAGTCCAT
This sequence comes from Desulfatibacillum aliphaticivorans DSM 15576, assembly GCF_000429905.1. Classification (NCBI taxonomy): domain Bacteria; kingdom Pseudomonadati; phylum Thermodesulfobacteriota; class Desulfobacteria; order Desulfobacterales; family Desulfatibacillaceae; genus Desulfatibacillum; species Desulfatibacillum aliphaticivorans. The sequence goes on from NZ_AUCT01000024.1 coordinate 16,396, forward strand.
TCTACTTGTAGACGATGACGCCTTTGTCCTGCACAGCATCGGCGACTTTTTGGCGGCTTTCGGGTACACCATCACGGCAATCAGCGACCCGGCCCAAGCCCTGGGCCTTTTGTCCGAGCAAAAGTTCGACCTCATCATCACCGATCTGGTCATGGGCGTGGTGGACGGCATCGCCATCCTGCGCAAGGCGAAAAAAACCTCCCCCCTGACCCAGGTCCTTATCCTAACCGGATACGGCGACATGTCTTCCATCATCGAAGCCATTCGTCTGGAGGCGGACGATTACCTGCTCAAGCCCTGTGAAATGGAGGAAATCCAGTTTAGGGTTGAAAAATGCTTTGAGTCCCAGGAGGAGCAGCGGAAAATCAAGGCTTACGAAAACTACCTGCCGGTATGCGGCGCATGCAAAAAGGTCTGGGACCGCCAAGGCGGGGCGGACGAAAAAGGCGCCTGGGTTTCGGTGGAGCATTACCTGTACACCAGAGCCAAGATGAACGCCTCGTCCACCTATTGCCCGGACTGCTTCGCCCGCGCCCAGGAAAAGCTGGAAAAGGAATTCGAAAACAACTAACCCCAGGCCTTGAAAACGGAAAAGGGCGAATCTCCGCCATGAAAACAAGGCTGATCATTTTTCTGTTTGCCCTCGCCGCACTCCCGATGCCGGCGCACGCCCAGGACCCGGCCTCCCAATTCACCCGCGCCTATCATTTGGTCTCCCAGGATAAAATTCCGCTGCTTTACGACGTCTGGGGAGCTTTTGTCTCCATCGCTCTGGCGGAAGAGGAACGGGACCGGCCGGGGAATTCCCTATTCATTTATCGGGAAACAGGCTACGGTCCCATGCTTTTGGAACTGGATGCAGACGTAATGGACGGCGTTAAAATGGAGATGCAGGACGCCTGGAAAAGCGGCGGCTCCGGGCATAAACCCCATAAAAGCATCCCGCCGATCAAATCCCACAGCCCGGAAAACCGAGGCTCCAGCGTGCTGATAATCCAGCCCCGGCCGGAGGTCCCTGAAGTGGGGATAACGTCTGAGGATATTGAGAATTAAAGGAAATGAATCCATGAAGAAAATCGATTATAAAAAGGAACTTAAACACTTATTCAGGCCCTCATCCAAAAAGGTTGAGGCGGTCGTTGTTCCCAAGATGAACTTCCTGATGGTGGACGGCGCAGGGGCGCCCCTGGGTTCGCGCGGAATACGGGGGGCGGGCGCCGGACCTTTGGCCAAAGGCTATTTGGCTTTTTTCTTTTTCTTGGCGGGTTTGGGCGCGGGCGGCGGCTCCGGGGCTTGTTCAGCGTTTTCCTCCTGAGTCTCTTCGGCTTCCGGGGGCGCGGGAAGGATTTCCTTGGCTTTGGCCTCTTCCTCCTCCATCTTCTGTACGACCTCGGTGATGCTGTAGGCGTAATCCATCATTTTTTCCATCTGGTCGCTATGCCTGCCGATGACCTTGTCCAACTCCTTGCGGATGAGTTTGGCGTGGCGCTGGTTTGGCATCTTGTCCAGCCAGGAGTCCAGGCAGGCCAGGGAAAAAGCCAGGTCTTCGGCGTTTTTATCCACCAGGGCGGCGACGGCCTTTTTCAAAAAGCCCTGCTGGCTTTTCATGAGCGGCAGGCTGAAGACAATAAGGGTCAGGAGCATGCCCGGAACCGCCATGTACCACGTGACTTGAGGCAATAGATGCCAGGCGGCGCCGATTCCGACGATTGCCAGAACCATGAGGATGGAAAAAACCACGGACATTTTTTCAAAGCCGGATTGGAACCCCACTTTGGCGTATTGGGAGTCCAGGTGCTCGAATTGCTTTTTCACCTTGTCGGCGAAAATTTCCTTCCGAAGCTCTTCGGGGGACTTTGGCGGCGGACCGGCTTTTTCCGGCTGCTTTTTGGGAGCGGGCTGACCCTGGGCGGATTTCTCCTCCATGATCAGGCATTCGGCGCCCAGTTGGGCGAACACTTCCTTGAATTTCTTGGCCGCTTCCAGGTCCATGTTTCTTTTGATGGCCACGGGCCTGCCTGAAAACATTTTATCCACCCTGGCGTCTTGCATATTAAACCGCAAGGCCACGTTGTTCCGCACGTTGGCGATGTTGTGGCCAGGCAGCGCTTTTCCCGTAATAACAACCATGTATTTGACATTTTCACTCATTGAAGCAGCCCTCTTGATATCAAGGTCCCGAGCAGTAGCAGTTCCGAAGCTGATCGAATTTGCGGAAGGTTCCATCCGATTGGACACCTATCATACCACAAAGAACCCATTACTCCAACATATGGATTGTTTGTCCCATACGCCTTTTTGCTATGGATTATGAGCAGAATCGCAACGGGCTTTGCCCCTTCAGGCCCAACTGGCGATAGGCTTCCATGCGGGATTGAAAAGAGGCCTGTAAGACCCCGGGCTTGTCTACGTAGTCGAACACCGCGGCTTGCTCCTTGCCTTTTTGGGCTCGGAGCACGCGGCCGACGACCTGCAGGACCCTGCCCGTGAACTTGACCGGCGTGGCCATGAAAAGGGCTGAAAGCGAAGGGCAGTCAAAGCCCTCCCCGATCAACTGGATCGTGGCCACCAGAATGTCCACCTCTCCCTCGTTGACCCGCCGCACGATGTCCTTGCGTTTGATGTCCGCCAGATCCCCGGTGAGCACGCCCACTCTGGCGCCCTTGTCCGCCATGAGGGCCGCCAGCTTGCGGCAGTGGCTTTTACGGTCCGAGACCACCAGGGCGGTTCCGCTCCCCTCGCACTGAAACTCCACGGCGTCCGATGCGATAAGCCGGTTTCTGTCTCCGTCGTCCACCAGGGTGGAAATCATCTGGTGGTAGTCATCCTCGTAGGGATAGTCAAAGTTGGTTTTGCGCACTACGAGTTTAGCCCGGGAGATTTTCCCTTTGTCCTGGAGATCCATGGCGTTGACTTCGCAAACCGAGTCTCCGATGTACATGGGAATGAGCGGCGTCAGGCCGTCCCTGCGAAAGGGCGTGGCCGAAAGGCCCAGCATGTATTTGCTGTCAAAGGCCTTGACCGCCACGGTAAAGCTGCGGGAGGGTATGCGGTGGCATTCGTCCACGATCAAATGGCCGGTCTTTTTTTTCATCTGGGCGGCGCATTTATACAGCGAGTTTACCACGCAGATGGTCAGATTGCGGTCAAACTGCTTTTTGCCGTCGCCCACAAGGCCGATGTCCTGTTCGCGGATATCCAGAAAATCCAGGGCCCGCTCCTTCCATTGGTAGAGCAGTTCCTTGGTATGGACGATGACCACGGCGGGCTGGGCCCGCTCGCTGATGCAGTACAAAGCCAGGATGGTTTTTCCGGCGCCCGTGGGCATGCGGGCCACGCCGAACCGGCGGGATAAAATGCGTTGGGCGGCCTCCTGCTGAAATCCGTACAACTCCCCCATGAATCCGAACTGGACTTCCGGCAGCTCGCGGGTTTGATCCACCATTTCGTAGTCGAGGCCGGAGCGAGACAGCCAGGTGAGCAATTGCCTGGCGAACCCCCTTGGCATGGATGTTACGTCCCCCCGCTTCCAGTAATAATGGAGGTGTTTTTTGACCCCGTAATTGTACCTGCCGAACTTTTGATTTTCCAGCCAAACCGGATTGACTAGCGTCAACCTGCGCTTGAGGAATTCCTCCAGTTCCGGGTCAAGAGGCCCTTGTATCCGGATTGTCGAGCTGATTTTTATTTGGATTTTCATAGCCGTTATTTCCAATGATTCTCGGCCATGAGTTAGCATTGACCGGCGTGCTTGTAAAGCGCGCTAAGGTTGTGCTTGACTTTAAGCCGGTTCTGGATTCAAATGGAGTGGTCCTAATTCCTACCTGGACGGGGGTTTCTTTTCAGTTTTATTTCGTGAACAAAAAGGAGAGGATTATGAAGAGGATTGTTATTGCAGTGCTGGTTTTGCTTATGGCGGCTCCATTTGCCATGGCCAAGGATTTTGGGGGAGCGGAAATTCCCGACACTGTAACCATCGAGGGGGCCAAACTGACCTTCAACGGCGCGGGCATCCGGAAAAAGCTCAAGTTCGTCAAGGTCTACGCCGCAGCATTGTTCCTGGAGAATAAGAGCAGCGACGCGGAAAAGATCTTGAACGCCGACGAACCCATGATGATCCGTATGGTCTTCATCCGCGGCAAGATCACCCCTCAGCAGCTTATCGACTCCTGGAACGAAAGCTTTACGGCAATCACCAACAACAACACCGCGCCCTGGCAGGAGCAGATCGACAAGTTCAACGCCTGCTTCGCCGTTGACACTGTGGAAGGCCAGACCTACGACATGGCCTACCTGCCCGCAAAGGGCCTGGTGGTTTACCTGGACGGCAAGGAGAAAGCGACCATCCCCGGCAAGGAGTTCAAGAACATGGTGTTTTCCATCTGGTTGGGCAAAGGCCCCATGGACGGAAACATGGAAGATCTGAAAGAGGACATGCTGGGCAAATAATCGCTTATTCAAAAATTCAAAAAGCCGGGAAACCCGATTAAATGGGCTCCCGGCTTTTTTTATGGTTTTCTATCACTGCTTTTTCTGCTGCTCATCCAGCACTTCCCTGATTTTTCGGCCCAGGTCCATGATATTGGCGGGCTTGCTCAAAAGGGCCTTGACGCCCATTTTTTCCACATCGCTGGAGGACGCCATTTCCGAGTATCCTGTGAATAAAATAATAGGCAGGGAGGGTTTGATCTTAAGCATTTTCTCGGCAAGGGCCAAGCCGGTCATTTTGGGCATGGTCAGATCCGTAATGACCAGATCGTAGGATTCGGGCTCCTGAAAAAATGCGTTGCAGGCCTTCAGGCTGTCTAAAAAACAGGTCACTTTGTATCCCAGCCTGTGGAGCATTTGAGCCAGCATTTTAATAATGGCCTCTTCATCGTCGACGATTAAAAGGCGCTCGCACCCTTTGGGAACCGGGGAAATATCCTTTTCCACAAAATCCCCCTGGGTGATGGGGATGATGGGCAGGTACACGTTAAAAGCGCTCCCCTTGCCCACTTTCGATTCCACGCTGATATGGCCCTTAAGTTTCTGCACGATGGCCAACACCGAGGCCAAGCCTAAGCCGGTGCCCTCTCCGGCTATTTTTGTGGTGAAATACGGCTCGAAAATGCGTTCGATCACATCCTTGGAAATGCCGCAGCCCGTGTCCCGAACCGTCAGCCTGGCGTAGTCTCCCGGGGCGATTGGCAACACCGATTCTCCCTGGCTCGGGTTGATATGCTCTTCAACAAGACTGATATACAGCAGCCCCCCTTGATCCAGCATGGCGTGGTAGGCGTTGGTGCACAAATTCAAGAGCACCTGGTGGATTTGGGTCGGGTCCGCCAGAATCATCCGGCATTTTCTGGAAATTTTCGGGTTGATCTGGATTGTGGAGGGCAGGACCGCCCTGAGCATGCGCAGCACGTCCTCCAAAATCGACTGGACGGCCACAGGAACCACTTCCTGTTCCGTGGGCCGGGAAAAGGAAAGTATCTGCTGCACCAGATCCCTGGCCCGGTACGCGGATTTTTCAATCTCCTCCACGTTTTTATACGGGATGGATTCCGGCGTCAGATCGTCCTTGAGCATTTCTGCATAGCCCAGGATAGGATACAGAATGTTATTGAAGTCGTGAGCAATGCCTCCCGCCATGGTGCCGATGGCCTCCATCTTGCGGGATTGCACCAGCTGTTTTTCAAGCCGTTCCTTTTCCTCAATGGCCAGCTTGGTGGGGGTGATGTCTTCCAGAAAATTTTGAAAGCCTACAATCTCGCCCGAGGAGTTGGACGCGTCGCTGAACACAAGCTGGGGAATGGTTCGCAGCCATCGAATCTCCCGGGACGCGGTCACCACCCGAAGGACGTAAGGCTTCACTTCCTTCCGGGTGGTTAGGGCTTGGTTTCTCTGCTGATGCATGACCGGCAGGTCTTCAGGGTATAGTATGGGAAGAAACGAAGAATTCTTCCAGTCGCGCAGGTTGTAACCAGTGACCTCCTCAATTTTTTTATTGGCGTACACAATCTCGCCGTCCAGGTTGGTGATCAACATCCCAATGGGAGCGTTCTCCACGAAATCCTTGTATTTCGCCTCACTTTGGGCCAGTTGCAGAACGGTCATCTTGGAGTCGGTCAGATCCGTATGGTGCCCAATAAGGGCGATCACCCGGCCCTCGGCGTCCATAATGCCGTCTGCCTGCAGATCCACGTGAATAATCTGACCGTTTTTGGTGCGCATCTCCACCTCGCCGCTCCAGAACTCTCCGTTCTGAATGGTCTCGAAGACTTCCACCGCCTGCTCCTGGTTATTGTACAGGGATTGGGGGCTCTTATTGCGCAACTCTTCCAGGCTGTACCCGAACATGCGGGAAAAAGCCTCGTTATGATAAAAATGCCTGCCGTCGGGGTAGGACATGCCCACGGCGTCTTTACTGCCCCGCACGGCGGCTTTCAAACGCACCCGCTCCATGTCCTCCTGACGCCAGGGAGGATGGTCGGATAGCAGAGCCACCAGGCTCTTCAGGCCTTCTCCGTTTCCTACGGCTTGCAGCCTGGCGGAGCATGAAATGCGTTCGGCGCCTTGTCTGTGAACGACGACCGGAAGCGAGGCGCATTCAGCCCCCCCTTGTTTCGTCCTTTCAAGGAATAATCCCAGGGAATTGGAATCAATGCTGAACAGGCTCCGAAGATTGGTCATGCCTACAAGTTCCGGCTCCGAAAACCCTGAAAGCCTGCAAAACATGCGGTTCACTCGTGTGATGCAAGTCTTTTCCAGATCGATTTCCACGTAAGCCATGGGAATATTGTCAATGTCGCAAAGGGATTCCAGGGCGTGAAGCAACCCGTTTTCCGGGGATTCCCGGAGGCCGGAGGGCTCGGGCGGCTCGTAGGCATTCTTGTTGGTCGTTTCAGGCCGTCGTCCCACAGATTCCCTCCGTATCGGCGATAAAAGCGGCTTTTTTCATGACACTGAAAGCAAGGCAATGGTTTTGAAAACCAAATAGACTACAACTATAAAGCGATTATGGGGGATCAATCAAGAGTGAATTTAGAAAATTTGCACAAAAGACCCTGTATACGGCATAGTTTATCGCCTTTAATAATAAATAAATTCAGTTCTCTTGGTTTTGATGAAACCAAAGTTTTTTATTTGAGGGATTTCAACAGATACTGCAAAAAGGCCAGGGCGTCCTTGGCTACGTAGTCCACACGGGCCTCGTCAGCCAGGTCGGGATCAAAGAGAAAGGCGGCGCCTCCGGCGATGAACAGGGTGTCTTGGGGGATGGAGCGTCCAATGCGCACGGCGTCTTCGTCGGAAAACTGCTGCAGAACGGTCAGGCCCAGAACCCGGGCCTTTTTGTCGTGACAGGCCTGGATGATCTTGTCAGGAGATTGAAGCAGGCCGAGTTCAACTATTTCCAACCCGGCGGCCTTGGCGTATTGATGGATGAGGTCCAGGCCGTAGCCCATGGCGTCGTCCAGGGTGGCGGTCACCATGACGGGGGGAGGGTTCCACAGGCCGGGGAAATTGTTCGCCTGCTTCCACTCCAAAATAGCCTGAATCCCTTCCTCCATCTGGAAGCGGGTGGCTTTTTTGTTATGGAAGCAGGCGATCAGGGAATCCAGTTTGCCCCTTAATTCTGAAGGGCTACTGGTTTTCCCGGACATAATTCACACCGTTGATAAAAATTTGTAGCCCGGGGGACACGGCGTCGCCCATGGCCTCGCCTTTGCGCTTTTTTTCTTCCTTGATCCGGGTCCACTGGGGATGGTTGGAATAATGCACCGTGGCCTCAGGATGGGGCATGAGCCCGAATATGCGCCCCGTGGGGTCGCATATGCCGGCGATGTCGTCCACAGCCCCGTTGGGGTTTTCCGGGAACTTGCCGTTGGCCGGAGAACCGTCGGCCAGGGCGTAGCGCAAAGCCACCTGGTTGTTATCCTGCAGGCGTTTGATCACCGCGTCTTCGGCGTACAGCTTGCCTTCTCCGTGGCGCACAGGCAGATCAAAGGATTCCAGCCCCTTGGTGAACACGCAGGGAGATTTTTCGTTGGGCGCAAGATACACCCAGTCGTCCCGGAAGTTGCCGGAGTCATTGTACGTCAGGGCAACGCTTCGAGAGGTGTAGTCATTGTCAAAACCGGGCAGCAGGCCGAGATTGACCACCGCCTGGAACCCGTTGCAAATGGCGATGACCAGCCCGCCTTTTTCCACGAATTCCAATAACTGTCCGCCCAGGTTGTTTTTCATTCTGGTCGCCTGAATGACGCCTGCGCCGTGATCGTCGCCCCAGGAAAAGCCGCCGCCGAAGGCCAGGATTTGAAAATCCTCCAGGCGCTCCTCGCCGGCGATGAGGCTGTTGATGTGAACCCGAACGGGTTCGGCGCCGGCCAAAGAAAAGGCGTTCGCGGTTTCGTGGTCGCAATTCAGGCCGTATCCCGTAAGGACGAGCACCCGGACCTTTTTCATATCAAACCTCCAAAGCGTTTTTTCCACGCATCTTTCATGTCCTGCACTTCCGTACGGATGATTTCAACACCGTCCAGCCCTTTGATGGAAAGAACCGGCGCTTCCGTGACCTGGCCGACGCAGGCCGCGGGCAGGCCGGCGAAAATTTCTTCAAACCGCTCTTTGTCCGAAGGCGCCACGGTCAGGATGAACCGGCCCGCGCTTTCGGAATACAGCAGCGCATCGTCCCTGTCCGCGCCTGCGGCCGGAACCTTGGCCAGATCCAGGTCCATGCCCAGGCAGCCGGCCATGGAGCACAGGGCCAGATGCACGGCCAGACCGCCGCGGTACACGCCGCGCACTGAGGCGACGCAGTCTTCGGCCATGGCTTTGTAAAGGGCCTTGTACAGGGCCATATTGGCTTTTGCGTCCACTTTGGGGACGTTCAGGCCCAAGTGGCCGAGATGTTCATAATACTCCGAGGCGCCCAACTCATTTTTGGTGAGGCCCGCGATGTAAACCAGATCCCCCGGCGCCTTCACATCCATGGTCTTGCAGTGAGCCACGTCGTGGACCAGGCCGGTGGTGGTGAATTGAAGCGTTTCCAGGGCCGAAACCTTGTGCCGCTCGCCGTAGCGTCCGGGAAGGTGCCCGTCCACGTACATGCTGTCCTTGCCCGAAAGCAGGGGCAGGTCGTAGGCGTTGCACAAATCCCTCAAGGCCAGGCACGACCGGACCAGTTGGGCCGCCTTGTGCTTGCCGTCGGGATTTTGCTTTTCGTCGAAAATAATGGTGGGCCAGCAAAAGTTGTCCACCCCGCCGATTTGTTCGGGATCCGCGCCCACGGCCAACACCCTTCGAACGGCCTCGTCCATCACGCATGCCGTCATATGATAGGCGTCAATGGCCGAGTATGTGGGCAGCACAGCCTGGGAAATGGCGATGCCGCTTTCCGAAGTCAGCACCGGGCGATACACGGCGCCGTCGCTGGGCGTATCCCGCTTTTTGCCCACCAGGGGCTTGATGGCGCTGGTTCCCTGCACTTCGTGGTCGTATTGTCGGGTGATCCACTCTTTGGAGCAGATGTTAGGCCGGTTAAGCATGTCCAGCAGCAGACCGTTGTGATCCGCCGGGGCGGACAGCACCGGCTCCTTCAGGCCGCGCAGTTCGGGCGGAACCCATTCGGCCTCGAACTCCCATTGGGGGAAGGCCGCCGTCAGCAGATCCATATCCACGTAGGCGCAGGTTTCGTCCTTATATGTGATGTGCAGCTTGCCGGAATCCGTGTAGGTTCCAATGACCGTGCATTCCACGGCGTGCTTTTTGGCCAGGGCGAAAAACTGCTCTTCGTGCTCCGGCTTGATGGAAAGGGTCATGCGCTCCTGGGATTCGGACACCCAGATTTCCCATTGATCCAGGCCGTCGTATTTAAGGGGCACCTTGGCCAGGTCCACCTTGCAGCCATCGGAAAAACGGGCCGATTCGCCCACCGAGGAGGACAGGCCGCCGCCGCCGTTATCCGTGATAAAAGCAATAAGCCCCTGGTCCCTGGCTTCCAGCAAAAAGTCGTGCATCTTCTTTTGCGTGTATGGGTCGCCGATCTGAACGTGTCCGGCCGGGGTGTGTTCGGAAAACACCTCGGAAGAGGCGGTCACCCCGTGAATGCCGTCCTTGCCCACCCGGCCGCCGCACATGACCACCAGCTCGCCGGGGGAGGTGGTTTTTTCCTCGGACGGGCCGCCGTCCACCTTGGCCGGCATAAGGCCCAGGGCGGTGACGAACACCAGGCATTTGCCCAGGTAGCCGGGGTCAAAGCAAACCTGGCCGAAGGCTGTGGGAATGCCCGACTTGTTGCCGCCGTCCTTCACGCCCTCGATGATGCCGTCCAGCAGGCGCCTGGGAGTGAGGCGGGGTTTCAGGTCGCCGTTGTAATCCCTGGGGCCGACGCAGAACCCGTAAGTCCCGGCGATGAGCTTGGAGCCCTTGCCCGTTCCCATGGGGTCGCGGTACACGCCGACGATGCCAGTAATGGCGCCGCCGTAGGCTTCCATGTTGCTGGGCGAGTTATGGGTCTCTCCGGTGATGGAGTAATAATGATCGTCGTCAAATTTTCCCACGCCTGCATTATCCCACAGCACGGATATCACCCAGGGCTTTTGGGCCGCAATGGCCTTGGTGGGATCGCTGATGCAGGATTTGAACAGGTTGTCCATGACCATTTTTTCGCCCGTGGCAAGATCCGTATAAAAGAACTTGCCGCCGAAGGTGTTGTGGTTGCAATGGTCGCTCCGGGCCTGGGAGATGTATTCCAGCTCCACGTCCGTGGGTTCGGAAAGCCCCACTTCCTTGCGGGCTTCCAGAACGTCCTTCCGGAGAAAATAGGAGCGGATCGTGGGAATGTCGTTGGGGTTGAGCGCCAGGTTCCGTTCATCGGAAATGCGCATAAGCTCTTCATCGCTGGAAATGGAAACCGTGGACACCGAAGGCTCGTGGTCCAGCTTAACCTTGGGGATGATTACGCCCACTCCGGTTTTGGGGTCCCATTCCTCCTTGCTGAACACCTTCCATTGCTGAATGATGTCGTTGGCCAGGATTTCCTTGGCGATTGTCTCCATGTCCCGCCGGGTCAGGCCTTTTCCTTTGCAGCAATAGCGCATGCTGGTGTAAACGGCCTGATCCTTGGTGAACTTCAGGCCGAACAGGTCTTCAATGGCCTCTACGGCCGTGGCGCCCGGGTTGTCTCTGACGCCGGGCCTGTAACCCACCCAGATCACCCAGTCAAAATCGATTTCCAGGGGGGCGTAGCTTGAGACCTGAATCACCGGATTAGTAAAGATTTCCGTGCGAAGCCGCTCCAACTGGACGTCAGACAGGTCCGCGTCCAGGGTCAGGATGTTTACGGACCGGACGCCGTCCAGGGCAATGCCGAAATAGCTCTTGGCTTTTTGGGCCACCCCGGCGCCGTGGGCGTCGATCAGTTGCGGTTTCAGACTGATTTCAAGGCATGAAGGCATGACATGAATCCTTTGTTTTATTAGATAGATAATCGCCCGGGGCCAAAATGGAACAGTCCAAGCGTAAAAAATATTGTCTATAAAGCCCGCCCTGGCTTGTCAAGAAAAGAAACCCTCGGCCTCAGGACCAACGCATGTAAAGGGTCCGCGTGCGGCGTTTGGTTTTTGGTGGATTTTACGAAAACATAACCACTTGTAAATATTCAACGTCCATTGCCGTATTCAGCCTTTTGGTTTTTATGCTTCCCTCAATGATTTGTTTTTCTTGAGCAAATTCAAGGCGATATGCCTCAGCGCCGCCGGATACTCAGGGGCGTGCCCAGCCATGATCCGGCTTTCATCCTGCCGGAATGCAATGTCAAGAACCCAATGCACATACCCCCAATGACTGCGAACGGCCTTCCCTTAACTGAATGTAACTGCGTCGCCGCGAGGCGGGGTGGGGAGCAACGGGAAGTGAACGACCAGTCCGTAGGATGACGAACTCGATCCGCGCCAAGACCAAAACGCTGGTGGGCGCCCCATCGCCGTTATGTGAATCAAGGCGCTGGGAAAGACAAATCTTCCTACGTCCTGCGCGAAGCGCCATTTGAACAGTTTTGATCAAACTTTTTGCCGCTTCACGGCGTGTAGAAAAGAGGTTTGCCGCCGGAGGCATTATTTCTTCTGCACTTCCAAATTAGCAGGGTTTCCGGGCAGTTCAGGTTCCCGACCTTTTCGGGTTTTTAGCCGTTAAAAGGCAAACATGGTTTTGACGGCGCGGGTTTTGCCTTTATCCAGATTGGTTTGAATCAGTTCTTTATATTGCCCCAGGGAAAAGGTGTGGGTGATCATGCTTTCCAAAAACTCGGAATGGTCCAGGGCCAGCCTCATGGACGTGGTGAAGGCGTGCTCGCGCCTGCCGTTCACCATGTTGTATCCATAGGCGAAAACCCCTTTGATCGTCTGTATTTTCAGCCATAGGGGCGTGAGATCCAGCTTGACGTCGTCCCCTATCCCGACCACGGACAAGACTCCCCGGCCGGCCAAACAGCGCATGGCTATATTGATAGTGGCGCCGGTTCCCACGCAGTCGAAAATCTTGGTGAAGCCGCCCATGCAGATGTCGTCGCCCATGACCGGCGAGTAGCGCTCGGCGTCCGTAATGCGGGCTGCGGCGGCGAACAGGTTTCCATCCTTGATGATGTGGTCGGCGCCGGCCCTTTTAACCATGTCCTGGGCGAAGGGAAAAGGCTCGGAAACCGTGATGTCGCATTCCAGGCCCATGGCGCGCAAAGCCCACACGATCATCTGTCCTATGACCCCGCCGCCGATGACCAGCACCTTGTCCTTGTTTCCGGGCGGGTTGTCCAGGACGGCCTGGACGGCAACGGCCACCGGTTCGGTCAGGGCGCCCAGACGGGGGCTCAGGCCTTCGGGCAGTTTGAACAACTGGCTCTGGTGGGCCACGGCGTGGGAGGCGAATCCTCCGGGGACGTCCCGGCAGATGCCGTTGAACATGCCGGGCGCCAGGGCGCCTTTGGCCATGTTCTGGCAATTGGCGGGCCTGCCCGTTCGGCAAATGGGGCAAATGGGGCTGATTTTCCGGGCTTCGCATCCAAGGTGGGGCGCCACTGCCACGACATCTCCCAAATCAAAGCCGGTGACGTCCGCGCCTTTTTCCACAATCTCGCCGCAATACTCGTGCCCCATGATGCAGGGCATGGAGGTGAACGGACTGGCTGAGGGAGAGTCCTTCAGAAAAATCAGGTTCATGTCGCTGCCGCAAAACCCGCAATATTTCACCTGGATTTTCACCCAGGACTCGTCGGGCAGCTTGGGCTCGGGAACATCCACCAGCTTGACGGTGGCCAGTTTGCCGTCATAATAGGCCTTTTTGTTCAATGGGCTGATGGCTTTCAGGGCGATGAACCTGGGAACGGAAAATGAAAACTGCAGGGCTTCCATCATGGGCCTCCGTTTGGATTGTTCTTGGGAAATGATGCAAGGGGGACAACGCTATTTACCAAATTTACACAAAAAGCCGTAAAAAATGCAATGACAAACTGAATTTATCAGGTGTCCGTGGGGGTTGAGTCCCAATCCTCGGCGTACATGCAAAGCCAGTTCAGGGCCAGATGCCGCTCCCTGGCTATGGATGCGGCCAGTTGGAGTTCCTCCGGCCCCAGGCTGGCGTAGGCCTTGCCGAAAATGGGAAAATCCCCGCCCAAGGGCTGGGGGATTTCGTTTTGATTAAAAGCCGCATTGGCCGCCTGGCTGATTATCTGCTCAAAAGTATAGCCTTCCGGGGCTTCCACGCCCTGCTCCATGATCTGCGTGGTCCTGGCTCTCCAGTGCCAAAGCTCCGCCAGTTCCCGGGCGTTTGCAATTTCTTCCACGCCTCTCAGTTTTGCCTGGTTCTGAAACAGGGATAGGGGGTCTGGAACGGATAAATCCTCTTTGGCGGCCAGCAAGGGAACCTTTTGGGACAGGTCCTCCCATTCAAAAGGATGGTCGTAGGGAGGGATCTCCTCCACCGCGCCCAAAGCCCACAAGAGCACCCCCAGAGCTTCATTCCGCCAGCATGCGGCGCCGGCTTCCTGTTGGGACCAGGTTCCGCCCATACGGCGCAAGAGGGCGGATTCGGAATCAGCAAGGGCCTCATAAAGGGCGTTGCCCTTCACCCACTGGTATAATTCCTTGATCTCTTTATGGATGCTTTCGTTGCCCCTTGCCTGGGATTTTCGCAGTTTGATCTCCAGCCTGCCCCGTTTAACCATGACGGCCAGACACAAGGCCCTGCGAGCCACGGCCTGGGCGTCCTGCAGTTCTCCGCCAACTTCCGGTTTGATGCGCGTCAATTTATGGACGCCCCGGAACCTCTCCAGGGCCAGGCTGAGCAAAATTCCCAGGACGAACAAAAACACGATCACCCATCGTGGATCCCATTCGTATTTCATCCACAAAACCAGGCCCAGGGCCGTCATAGCGGAGAAGACCAGAAAGATGACAGCCTGCACGGCCGCCAGAACGGGCGGGGCCTGCTCCATGCCTTTAACCTGCTTTTTGTTGAGCATTTCAAGCAATGCATTCAAGGCCTGGGAAGAAAAGGGCCTTAAGGAGGCGATGGGCAGCTTGGGGTTGTACACGGTGTAAACCAGGAACACGCCCTGCTTTTCCTGCATGTGGTCTATTTCATCCCATTGCAGAAAAAAGGAGACGCCCGCCCGCATGCCTTCCTCGCCAACGTAAAAAGGCGCTTTCAGCTTGATCACATTTCCGAAAAAAAAGAAGAGCCCCAGGGACAAAAAGGCCGTGAACAACGCCGAATAAGGCTGCGTGGGAAGATCGGACGATGCTCCGTTCAAAATAACCAGGGATTGGAGGACGGTGAAAAATGCGCCCAAAAGCACAGGCGGCCACAGCATCAAGGACATCCACCAGTCGGTTTTCAACGAGGTCAGGTACGTGGCGTCTTCAATAAGAATTTCGCCTTCGGGATTTTCAAACTCCACAGGAATGGACAAGTGATTGTAGACCATGAGGCCGGGGATGATCACCAGAAGGGCGTGGGCCAAGAAATTCGCCGGGGCGGGGGAATAGGCGAAAGGCCTTCCTGTAAGCCACAAGTACCCCAGGCAGCCGGCGCCGGCCGCAGAAACAAGCAAGATCAAGCATCCAAAATGATTGGACCTAGTCGTATCAACCCTTTTGGCTTTAAGGGGTTGCGGCATGATTGCTATGGCTCCGAGAATAAATTAAGCGGCGTTAATGTTGTGGTGCACGATAACACCAGGACCCGGCCCAAGGCAAGCAGGGTTTTGTGTGATTCGTTCAAAGCCCGAAGGGGATCGGGCGTTATGACAATCACATAAACCTTTTCGGTATGATTATTGCTTACTAATTTCCAGATATTTCCAGGACCGGGCTGCGGCTTTTTCCTCCCGCATCCCGCCCGGCTCAACAAATTGAGGACATGAATGAAACTGATTTACCGGCTGTTTATAGGCTTTTTCTCCGTGGTGCTGCTGACAGGCTTTGTGGGCCTGATCGGATTGGACGCCGTCGACAAACTGGGGGAAGCCGTGCGCAGAATAGAACGCGATAATATTCCCCACACGCTTTTGCTTGAAAGCATCACCGGCTCGTCTCACGAGGCCTGCGTTCAGGCGCTCCGTTTCGCCCTTCGAGGAGGGGAAGCAAACAGAATCAAAGCCCTGGAAGCCCTGGGTGAAATCCAGTCGGGTTTGCAGGAATATTCCGGGATAGTCCAAAACGACCCGAACAGGGAGGAGGCGAAGGGCCAGGAGAGGGTAGTCCAAGAGAAGGCGGCCGCCTTTAACCAGACGATGAGAAGCTATTTGGCCATGAACGAAGGGTATCACATGGAGCGGATGAAAGAGTCGGGATCTTTCAGGCCGGATTTTATCCCTCAGGTAGCGATGGATCAGGAAAACTCGCTGCGCATTGCCAAGCAGGAATTGATAACCAGCCTTGACTCTCTGGCGCGTATAGAACAACGCAACCTCAGGGATTTCTCCCAGTCCGCCGCGGAGATCGCCTCAAAAACAAAGTTTTTAATCCTGGCGATTGCCATTGGCGCTCTGATTTTCGCTGTTTTCCAGGGAATCGCCGTATCCGGCTCCATTTCCAAACCCTTGGATAATCTTGTAAAGGCCGCCATGGAAATCGGCAAAGGCAACCTGAACGTCTCCATAGAGGAAAAGGGGGACGTGGAAATCGTCCGCATGGGCGAGGCCCTGAACCGGATGATTCAAAACATGGAGGAATCCAAAAAGCGGCTCATTGACATCAATGAGTTGGAATCCGCTCAGGAGGCCCTCCGAAAAAGCGAGAATCTGCTCCAGACGCTGATCAACACCACCCGGGACGCCATCATCGCCATTGACCAGACCGGCAGGATCACGCTGTTCAACCACGCGGGCGAAAAAATGTTCCAGCGCACCCGGGAAGAGATGCTGGGGCAGTCCCTGGAGCCCCTCATGCCGCCGGAATTCCGGAAAAACCATCCCCAGTATCTCCGGTCCTATTTTTCCACGGGAAAACCGGACGCCGCCATGGGCAAAATCCTGGAGCTCCCCGCCATGCGGGGAGACGGCGCGGTTTTCCCCATGGAGATTTCATTGTCTTCGGGGGAGGCCGACTCCAAAACCTTTGTGGTGGGCATAGCCAGGGACATCAGCGAAAGAAAAAGAACGGAAGAAAACATCATTCGGGCCAAAAAGGAATGGGAGCGGACCTTTGACGCCGTGCCGGACCTCATCGCCATCATTGACAGCAACCACAAGATAGTCCGGGTGAACAAAGCCATGGCCGCCGCCTTTGGAACCACCCCCGGCAAAATGGCGGGGGCTTCCTGCGCTCAGGTGGTTCACTGCACCAGCGGGCCTCCGGACTTTTGCCCCCACGTCCTGTCCTTGACGGACGGCAAATACCATGACGCCGAAGTGTACGACGACAATTTGGGCGCCCATCTGCACGTGAGCACCTCCCCCATCCGGGACGCCGAGGGCGTCATCACCGCTTCGGTGCACATCATGCGGGATATCTCGGACCGGAAGCGGGCGGAGGCGGAGCTGGCAAAAACCCATGCCAAGCTCATAGAGACGGCCCGGCAGATCGGCATGGCCGAGGTGGCCACGGGCGTGCTTCACAACGTGGGCAACGTGCTTAACAGCGTGAACATTTCCACGGAAGTGATGCAGCGCAAGGTCAAGGATTCCCGCATTAACGATTTAATGGAGGTCATGAACCTGGTGAAGGAGCATGAGGATTCCTTGCCGCACTTTCTCTTTCATGACAGCCAGGGCCGGGAAATTCTTCCGTTTTTACATGATCTTTCCCTGCATCTTGCGGAGGAGCAAAACGCCTTGCTCAAGGAGATCAACGAGCTTTCAGGATACACCTCCCATATTTCCGAAATCGTCAAAACCCAGCAGGAATGGAGCAAGGTTCCCGGCCTTGTGGAGCCCCTTTCCCTGAAAGACGTGGTGGAGGAGGTCCTGACCATCAACGCGGCCGGCCTGAAAAGAAATAATATCCAGGTGGTGAGAGACTATCAACCGGTCCCGGACGTTGCGGCGGACAGGCGCAAACTCACCCAGATTTTGATGAATCTGGTTTCCAACGCCGGGCATGCACTGAATTCCACTGCAGAAGAGGAACGCATTTTGACCGTAAGCCTCTTTTCCGACAGCCCCGGCTTCACCTCCGTCCGGGTGACGGACAACGGAGAAGGGATCGCCAAGGAAAACATGTCCCGCTTATTCCGATACGGCTTCACCACCAAGAAAAAAGGCCACGGCTTCGGCCTGCATTCCTGCGCCCTGGCGGCCCAGGAAATGGGAGGCAGCCTTTTCGCCGAAAGCGAAGGACCCGGCCAGGGAGCTTCGTTCACCATGAGAATACCCAGCAATGACGGAGGAAGGAAAGATGCCTGACCCGACCGCCGCCTTGAACAAGCGGATCCTTATTATTGACGACAGCCCGGATATCCACAGGGATTACGTAAAGATACTGGCCAGGCCGCTCGACACCTCCGATCTGGACGCCAGAAAAGCCATGATATTAGGCTCCCAGCCCAAAGCCGCTTCCAACGCTCCGATCTACGACCTGGAACACGCCCTCCAGGGAGAGGAAGGGGTGGAAAGAATCCGGCAGGCGGTTACGGACGGCGCCTATTTCGCCGCGGCATTTGTGGACATGCGCATGCCCCCGGGCATTGACGGCCTGGAAACCATCCAGGAAATCTGGAAGATCGACCCCAAAGTGGAGGTCGTCATATGCACGGCCTATTCGGACTACTCCCTGGAGGCCATCCGTAAACGCCTGGGAGACTCCCATCAGTTATTGATCTTAAAAAAGCCCTTTGAAAGCATGGAAGTGGCACAACTGGCGGCCGCGCTCACGCAAAAGTGGAGCAACGCCAGGCAGGCCGAGTTGAAGCAGTGCGAGTTGGAAGTGCTGGTGGAGGAACGCACCCGGGAGTTGGCCATGGCCAAGGAGGCCGCCGAAAAGGCGAACCGGTGCAAGGCCGAGTTCCTGGCCAACGTCAGCCACGAATTGCGAACGCCCATGAACGGGGTGAAAGGAATGCTGGAGCTTTTGTTGGAGACCGCCATGAACGCCGAGCAGCAGGAGCTGGCCCAACTGGCGCATCAAAGCGCCATGAACGAACTGGAAATCATCCAGGCCATCCTGGACTACGTGCGCATGCAGGAGGGGGACCTGGAAATCAGCCCGGAGGAATTCAACCTTCACAACCACATTAGCGAAGCCTTGGAAGCCCTGGAAGCCCGGGCCCAAAAACGGGGCCTGAATTTCCAGCTCAGCTTTTCGGACAATATCCCCCCCGCCTTGTACGGAGACCCGCTTTTAATCCGCCGCGCCCTCATCAATCTGGTGAGCAACGCCATCAAGTTTACCTCCCAGGGAATGATCCAGGTGGACGTCCGGTCCACGGATCATGCAGAGTCGGCCATTATCCGCTTTTCCGTCGCCGACACCGGGGTGGGCGTTCCCAAGGACATGTTGGAGAAAATTTTCGAATCCTTCACCCAGGTGGACGGCTCCGCCACCCGCTCGTACATGGGGGCGGGCCTGGGCCTGACTTTAACCCGGCAGATCATCACGGGCATGGGCGGTTCGCTGGGGGTGAAGAGCGAGTTGAACTCCGGGTCTGAGTTCTGGTTTGAAGTCCCCTTGAAAAAAGCGCTCTGGGACGGCCGGTTATAACCAAATTTCAGCAGGAAACAGCCGCAGAATTCTTGACACTAGTCCTGTTGACTGATACATAACAATAGTGGAGTTAGGTAAATATTTTCATCGAGCGCAAGATTTGCGTCCGTCTTTGCATGAGCGTGCTTAAGGTTTTATGTTGCGCAATATTCTTAGCATAGTGCTTTCCTTCGTCATTCTGGCGGCGGCGTGCCCGTCCCTTTATAAGGACGGGTTTGTGCACGATTCCCGGACCGACCTCATGGAGTCCATCCGGGCCGTGGCCAGCCTTTCCCGCTCCGCCGAGGCCTCCACCAATTTTAAAAGCGACCTGAACCAGGCCCTGACAGCCCTGTCCAAGGCGGCGGGCCTGACCCACGAGCTCGGCAGGCAGGGCCGGGAAGTTTCCCACGGCGTCCAGAACGCCGATGCGCTCTATTTGCCCGGCCCGGACGTTCAGCCGGGCGTGGACGGCGGCGCCGCCGTTTTTTCCGAAAAGCCCGTCATTTTTTCCAATCGGACCGTCGCCCCTCCGTTCCGGCCGCCCAAGGCCTGATTCCGTTCAAAAAACGCATACAACAATTCTAATATTATTCTGCAGTTCCCGGCCGGCCCCCGCCGGCCCACAGTAATTTTGGGGAGGAAACATGAAACCAGTCAAGATTATAGCCCTCGCACTGGCAGTGTGCATGGCCCTGGGCCTCGGCTCCGCCATGGCTGCTTACAGCCTGGACCTTGCCGTCACCTCGGACGGCGTCACGCCGAAATCGGCCTTTTTGCCCGGCGAAACCGTGTACATGACCATCTCGGCTTCCAACGACGCAGGCGCTGAGGAAATCGCAGGCGCCGCTTTCAGCCTGCAATATCCCGCCGACGTCCTCACGGGCCCGGCGGTGGATGCGGACGGTGTGGCCGTTGACAGTTCCATTGTCACGTCTTTCAGCTTCAGCATCACCAAGGACAGCGTAACCACGGACACCCACCGCCAGAACACGGTGGTTTCCGGCACCGTGGGCACGGTGTACTTCGCGGGCGCCGGCATCAGCAGCACAGGGACCTATCCGGCCCAGGGCGCGGACCCGGAGCTTTTCACCGCCAAGTTCACTGTACGCAACGATGCGGTTTTGGGCCCCTTTCAGGTCACCCTGAAGCCCACCGAACTCTACAACCCGGACGCGGGCTACGGCGACGCTTCCGATGCATCCCAGACTCCCGAAGCCGTAACCGTCCTGGTTGGCGCCAACACGCCGGGCAGCCCGGAAGAATTCCCCGTCCTCCTGAACACCTTCGCGGCTCAGGACTACGACGGCCTGTGGGCCACGGACGGCGACTCCATTGACGATCAATGGGAAATGGACAATTTCGGCGATCTGGACACTGCTACAGATGCAACAGACTACGACAACGACGGATACCTGGACAGGTACGAACAGACTTCCGAAAACAATACCAATCCCAAGGTGCAGGACCAAGCCTGGACCCTGGACAACTACGATCCGGCAACGGATAACCGCGGACCCTATCAGGTGGTCACCGGCGATCCTTCCGAGCCTCGCGCTCCGGCCGGAGAATCCTTTGCCGTCAACCTGGAATACTACACCACGGACAGCGCAGTTAATCTGGACGGCCTGGAACTGGTGATCAACTACGACTCCACCGAACTGACCATAGACAGCATCGACAGCCTCATCGCCGCTTCCGGTTCGGTTGTCACCGCCACGGACGTCACCACGCCCGCTTCCGCCACCTACACCATCACATGGACCGGCGCAGGCGACTGGACCGGCGGCGCCCTGCCGGCGACTCTGGCCGTTGTGAACTTCACCTCCGCCGGAACGCTGAACGAAGGCGACACCAGCGTGGTCACCCTGACCGCTACGCCCAACGCAGGCTACACGTTCCATACCGCGCCCATCACCTACACCGTCGGCCCGGCCTTTACGCTGGATGTGGATGGTAACGGCATTTATGACGGCGGCACCGACGGCATCCTCTTAATCAGATATACTTTCGGGTATTCAGGAACAGCTTTGGTTAACTCGGCGGTTGCTGGGGACTGTACCCTTTGCACGGGCACTGAAATCAAAGAGTATCTTGACGCATCGACAGATTACCTGGATGTGGATGGAAATGGTGTAGTTGACGGTGGAACCGACGGCATTATTCTGATTAGACATGCCTTTGGTTTTTCCGGCGCCACACTTATCAATTCAGCGGTTGCTGGCGACTGCACTAGATGCACCGCAGCTGAAATTGAAGAGCACCTTGATAACTTGAAGCCATAATCCAAATATTGAACTGGTAACTTAAAACCGAAAGAATTGCCATTACAAGGAGGTAGTTAATGAACTGGAAGACCTCAAAACGGCCGCTAAGGCTGATAACCACGTTATTCATGATCTGCGCTTTCGCCATGCTGGCCACTGGCGCTGCTTTGGGCGCATCACAAAGCGGCACAGTTTTACCCGCAACAGCCGTAGCAGCGCAAGGAGCCCCTATCACTTTCACAGTTCAATATGATGTTAGTGACAGTGACAACACTCTGAACGCGTTTGCTGCGACTGTCCATTTCAATGCAAATTTGCTTGACTATAATGGATATGACAATTTTTATGAAACAGGCAAATTGGGCTTTCCTGAGTTGGAAGACGACTCTGCTAATGCAGATGGCGACGCCACCACGACCAAACTCATACGGCTGGCTTGGTCTGATCCGTTTGGCGGTTCCTGGCCAAACCAAGCCCTTCCCTTCGACTTGGTGGATCTTGGTTTTCAACCTAAGGGAGATGCTGCCGCAGGTGATACGCCAATAAACATTGTTGTGTACACCGGACACGCAGGTTACGACAAAGTGGGAACTGGAGCTACTCTTACTGTCGTCGAGGCCCCTAAGGTAGTCGACGTCGACTCCAGCGTTGCGGACGGGTCTTACAAGGCTGGCGACTTGATTCCGATTCAGGTAACCTTTGATCAAGCGGTTGACGTAACCGGCACGCCTCAACTCACACTGGATACAGGCGTGGTCAATTACACCAGCGGAACCGGCACAACCACCCTTACCTTTAATTACACGGTGGCAGCGGGCGACGCCACTTCCGACCTGGCTTATACAGGCACGGACGCTTTGGCTCTGAACGGCGGAACCATCGTCGGCGCAAACGCCGCCGCTATTGATGCGGCTCTCACCCTGCCCACCGTCGGCGGCGCGGGCTCTTTGAGCGGCAACAAGGATATTGTGATTGACACTGCAGCGCCTTCCGTAGCCATCACGGCTCCGGCGGCCGATGTGTATCAGAACACCAACACCTACCAGTTTAAGGGTACGGCGGATTCGGGCAACGGCTCGGCCATTGAGTACGTCAAGGTCAGCCTGAACGGCGGCGCCTATGTAGACGCCACAGTGCCCGCCCGCAAGGCTTCGGTGAACTGGACCTACGACGCCACGTTCATCCAGGAAGGCGCCTACACCATAGATGTGTACGCTCTTGACGAAGCAGGCAACCAGTCCGACACGGAGAGCAGCCAGTACACCGTGTATTACGACATCACGCCTCCCACGGCGTCCTTCGCGTTGAGCCCGGTCAATGACGTGGATGGAACCCTGTGGGCCAAGGCCGGCCCCATCACGGCCACCATCACTTTTGCGGACAATTACGGAGTGGACCTGAGCTCCCCCTTGAACGTGGGCCTGGAAACGACGCCCCCCGGCGGGCTCTGTGACACCTCGTTCACAGGCGGCTGGCTGCCTGCGAGCACGGTCTGGCAGGGAACCGCCACATTGGGCGCTGGCTGCACGGACGATTACAATGCATTCGTCACGGCCCTTGGCGACTTGGCAGGCAACATCATTACAGCCACCCAGGCTTTCAGCGTGGACGCGGTTGATCCTTTGCTGACTATCGCAACCACGGTCACCAACTGCGTGGGAACCGCTTTCACCTTGCAGGGCTACACGGACGATGCTGATTCCGGCGTCGCCAGCGTGGAAGTGAGCCTGGACGGCGGATCCACCTGGAACGCCGCCACGGTGCAGAGCACTTCCAAAATTCCCAGCTATTCCTGGAGCTACGCAGCCACCCTGGCCGCCGGCGCCAACACTCTGGACGTGCGTGCGACCGACAACGCCGGCAACATCACGACCGACTCTCACGACGTATTCTCCGCTGACCAGTTGGCCCTGTCCGTGAACGGCCAGGACGTAACCGGCGGAACCATTTACGTGCCGAACGTCGACGGCAGCAATAACGTGGACGTCACCGTAACCGGCGGAACCGAAGCCTGGGGAACCTACACCTGGAACCTGGATCCCGCAGGTCCCACGGTGGTTTCTCAAACCATCGGCGCTGTTACGACCCTTTCCGCCACGGTGGGCCTCACCGGCACCCAGACCCTGCTGGTGCAGGATCCGGTTGACGGCGGCATGGTCTTCTCGGCCACGGTCACCGTGCAGACCGTGGAATTCACCGTCGGCGGGCCTTTAGACGCCGTAGTCGGCGACAGCCTGACTTACGCAGCTTTGGGCGCCACCGGCGCGGTCACCTGGAACGTAACCCAAGGCGCTGACCTGGTTTCCGCTTCCACCGGAACCGGCGACACCTTCACCGTGACCGCCCTGGCTAAGGGAACCGTCAAGGTGACCGGTACGGACGGCGCAACCTCCGTCACCAGCCAGCCTGTTACGACGGAAATTTACGATCCTGTTTCCGTAACCAACAAACCCGCCGAAACGCCCACCGTGGAAGCCGGAACATCCACCGGGCTTTACACTGTGACGGGCGGCGACGGAACCACCTACACCTGGACGGTCACCTATCCTGACGGGATTACTACCTTCGTCAGAACCGGAACGTCCTTCTCCTTCACTCCGCCGAAAACCGGCGCCTTTGCGGGAACCTATACCATCGTTGTGATGGACGGCTCCGGCTACACCGACACATTCACCATCTTCGTGCCCATCAAGCTGGTCATGGCCGAAGTCAATACCCTTAAAGTCGGCATCACCACGGATAATCTGGAAGCCGTGCCGGCAGTCGCTTACGAAGGAGATTCGCCGTATCTGTGGGCTCAGGGCCTGGCGGACGACGAAGATCTGAGCGTTTCCTACATCCAGAACCCTGTAACCGCAAACGACCTGGTCCTTGAGGAAGTGGTTACCGCCACCCAGAGCTTCTTCCAGGTGGATGCGCTGAACGAAGGCGTCTGCCTTGTGGCCGTAAGCGCTCAGGACGGAGCCTTTACCGACAGCCTGCGGGTTGACGTGATCGGCTTTGGAAGCCTTTCCGGCGCCATCACCAACAATCAGCCCCTGGTCGACCTGGCTGACGTGGAAGTGGACCTGTTCGACTACGCCACCGGCCAGTGGATTGACGACGACAATAATGTAATCACCGGAACCTACCAGATCGATAATGTGCCTAACGGCGTGTACATCGTATCCCTGGAAGGCGACGGCGCCAACTACGTGCCTTTTGACGTGAGACAGCGGGTGCAGATTGACGGCGACACGGTCCTGAACCTGGTGATCCCCGAAGTCACCCCGATCACCGGCACTTACAGCCTGGACGTGACCTTCAACGGCGATTACGCAGGCAACGGCATTGATTACACCCTGACCAATGCGGACACCGGCGCCGTGGTTCGTGAAGGTACACATCCCGGGCCCTCTAAAGGTTCGATCGACGACGACCTGCTCCTGACCGGACTGACCGCCGGCCTGTACACCTTCGGCGTTTCCGGCGGCGGGTACGTGCCTCAGGTCTGGACGGACCTGTCCGGCAGCGACGTGATTTCCCTCACGGCTGACGCCGCCATCACCATGACCCTGGTAAATGACGTTCCCAAGGTGGAAGTCTACCATCAGGTCACCCAGGGCGGCGTGAAGGTCTTTGTGATTCCCGCAGGCGGCGGCTGGACGGCTTTCTACGCTGAACTGGACGGGACGGACATTACAGCCCTCATGGGCGGAACCGGCTCGGTTTTCAATCCCTTCACCTACGAATGGACTCCGAGCGATCCCAACGTGACCGTCTCCCCGGTCATGCAAGCTAACGGCGACGCCGTGTACACGCTCGACTTCTACTTTGAAGACGACACGTCCAAAGCCGAAGTCGTGCCTTACACCTACACGGTCACCTACACGGTGTACGCAAACGACGACAACAGGGAAGACGACCTGGACGAAGATCAGGCGGAACTGGAAACCTTGAACAACGGCAAGGCTCTGTACGTGACGGAAGGCACGGCGGACTTCCTGCCGGGCGTGGGCGCCACCTTCCTGGTGAACCTGCCGGACGCCGACGGGGTCCTGCACGAGGTTCCCATAACCATTCCGGCCCTTCCGCTGAACTTGCTGTACGTGGATGACTTCGACGTCGTGGGCGCCGGCAACGACAACCTGCTGTACGGCGACACCAAGGCCAACGCAGGAAGCGACTACTACGAAGAAGACAAAGCGAACGCAGCCGTCTTGACGCCCAACACCATGTTGCGCGCCGTGGCCAAGTTCTACACCTTTGGCGGCGACGCTTACGGTGCAGGCGCAAGCATCAAGCTGGTGCTGGCTTCCGACGGAACCACGCCTGTCAGGTACAACCCGATCCTGCTTAACGGAACCAAACGGGAAAGGGTTGAAGGCGCTCCGGATATCATCCTGCCGGTGCTTCTGAACAAGGACTCCAAGGTATACGCCTCGCTGAAGAAAATGTCCGACGCTGAAAAGAAACTGGGCATCAAGGTCAGCGAACGCGGCGACGGAACCGCCGGCTTCCATTACGAAAGCCTGGACTTCTCCGTCTCCGATAAGGGCGTCCTGTACCTGGAACTGCCCCACCTGACGGTTATCGCTCCCGCGGCCGCACAAGCCGGCGGAGATGATAAACCCGTGGCCGATGACGACGAAAGCGACTGCTTTGTGGACACCGTTTCCACCAGCAACGGCTTTGCCGGACTGATGCTTGCCATGGCCGCCCTTCTGGCCGCCCTGGCCGTCAGGACGCGTAAAAACGCCGCATAAACGCTTTTAACCATTAAACCCTACAAGGGGGAAGCCTTCACGGCTTCCCCCTTTTTTTTTCGTTCTCCTTCCGGAAAGCGATTCCGGACCTAATATCTTTATGTTGTTGGGTTTCGCGAGGCTCTACCCAACCTGTCATTTTATTAAGGCGATCATAGGCCGGGTTAAGAAGTCCGGCTTTGCGCTTCGCATGGGTAAATTCGCCGGTGGACTTCGAACCCGGCAAAATCTTTTTTACAGAAGGCGCCTTAATCGATAACCCTATTTATCGGGCGGCGCTGCTTCAGCAATTGGACGAATTTTTCCCTTCAAAACCCTCACCGGCCTTCTTGAAAACGCATAGTCCATGGATGCCTTCAAAACACAAAATCGGCCTTAATAGCTCCAATTCGGGGCGGACCGGCCATTTTAGGGCTTGAAGCATAGGCAGCCATTGCCCCGTCGGACAGGTATTTTTAACTGACTAACCGTTTGAAAAGATATTGTATTTTAGGTTGAGGGGCGTTTTCTGCCAAGAGCCGCCCCATTTTGCCGCATATTTCAAAAGACTCAATTCAATTATGGGTCTGTTTTTTTAAGCGTAGTGCAATTTTCCCCTTGACACGAAGCGGGGCAATCGTCTAACGATGATCAACACTGAATGACTTCATTTTTGGAGACGAAAATGAAGCGTCACAGCATTTCGACCGTGGGTCCGCCGTCCGGGGCCCGATATCATTAGCTTTTTACGATTGGTTTACTGTGAAGTCTTGTAACAATAGCCCGCGCCCTAACCAGGCCGCATGCTTGGATGCATTGCCCGAAAGCCAGACCGCCAAGGTTTTCGGAGATGCGCCCTCGTTCCCCCCAGGAACCCCCCCCAGGCGGGTTTGCCGCAACCGGCGGACCTCTATAAAGACATGCTCACCCAGTTACGGCGTTGGGCTTTTGGCCCGCGTCCGGAATAACGCAAAGACGTTCCGGGCGCGGGTTAGCTCCCCTCCCGCCTCGGACCCTCGCTTCAATCCTATTCCCACGGGAGAAAGGACTACACCATGAGCGGCCCCACCAAGGCAGAACTTCGCAAAGAAAGAATAATAGACACGGCTCGGCGGATTTTCGCCGAAAAGGGAGTGCATGCAGCCACCGTGTCTGAAATAGCTCAGGAAGCCAAAGTTTCGGAAGGCACCATATACGAGCATTTTTCCAATAAAGAAAATCTTCTGTTTCATATACCCGAGCATTTCACCCAGCGGCGCCAGAGAATCGGCGTATACCATCTTAAGTTGATCCAAGGCGCGGCCAACAAATTGAGAGCCTACGCTTATATATACACGGAATTGTTTCACGAGAACCCCGACTACGCCACCATTGTGCTTTTATATTTGAAGGGCAACGCCAATTTCAGGCAGACCCCCGGATACCAGGCGATTCGGAATTGGTTTAGGTTTTTGACGGAAATAATAAACGAAGGAATAGAAAGCGGTGAATTTCGTCCTAACGTTGACGCATATATTGTCCGGGCGTTGATCATGGGGGCGATCGACCAGGTGACGGTGAACTGGCTCATGTCGGGCAAGAGCACCAACCTGATGGAAACCGTGGATCCCATAGTGGACGCGGTCATGGAGGGCATCCTGAATCCGGAGGTTGATGAGGACGCCCACTGGAGCAATTGGCGCCGGACCAAGGCGCGGTTGCGCAATAAAAAAATTCCGGCGGGGGAAAAGAAGGAACAAGCCGGATAGCATTCCGGGGGATTGAAGAGCCTTGCAACCCGGGGGGGTTACGGGGGAAGCGCCGCATCTAACCGTTCAGTGCAGACTTTGGGGGCGCTGAACGGCCTACAGGCGGCGGAGCCATCAATTAACAGGCAGCCAGTGGGGTGCAGACCGCGAAGAAATCCGTTTAGGAGGATTCCGCCGCGGCCGCATGGTCTGCCGGGTTTCAACCAACATTATTTTTTACTGCCCGTATTAGATGCGGGGGGAATCCAAGGGAAGGATTATATTTTATGTCAGTCAGAATGATTCAAAAAAGCCCTTCGGCCTACGGTTATCCTCTTTTAATCAAACAGCTTCTTGCCACGATTTATGAGCCGGATCAGGA
Source organism: Desulfatibacillum aliphaticivorans DSM 15576 (assembly GCF_000429905.1). Lineage (NCBI taxonomy): Bacteria > Pseudomonadati > Thermodesulfobacteriota > Desulfobacteria > Desulfobacterales > Desulfatibacillaceae > Desulfatibacillum > Desulfatibacillum aliphaticivorans. Next base: position 44,656 of record NZ_AUCT01000024.1, read on the forward strand.
AATCGTTTATCGCGACAAGATGACCTACACTTACAAAGACATGGAGAAAAGGACCAGGAAACTGGCCAACGCCCTGGAAGGATTGGGGATCACCCAGGGCAGCACCGTCGCGGTCATGGACTGGGACAGCCACCGTTACCTGGAATGCTTTTTCGCCGTGCCCATGATGGGCGCCGTGCTTCACACCATCAACATCCGCCTGTCTCCCGAGCAGTTGGTTTACACGGTCAACCATGCAGAAGACGATATCATCCTGGTTCACAAGGACTTCGCGCCCTTGCTGGAAGCCGTCAAGGATCAGCTTACCACGGTGAAAAAGTTTGTGCTCATCGCCGATTATGAAGACGCCCCGGCCACCAGCCTGGAATTCGCAGGAGAGTACGAAGATCTGGTGGAAGCGGCCGGCGAGGAATACGAATGGCCGGATTTTGACGAAAACGCCATGGCTACCATGTTCTACACCACGGGAACCACGGGCCTGCCCAAGGGAGTGTATTTCAGCCACCGCCAGTTGGTGCTGCACACCTTCGGCCTTATGAGCGCGGCCAACTCGTTCCGGGCTCAGTTGAAGATCGACGCCGGGGACGTGTACATGCCCCTGACGCCCATGTTCCACGTTCATGCCTGGGGCATGCCCTACTCCATGACCGTAATGGGCGCCAAGCAGATTTATCCCGGAAGGTACGAACCCGAGCTGATCCTCAAGCTGTACCGGGATTACAAGGTTTCCTTCTCCCATTGCGTGCCCACCATCCTGCACATGCTGCTCAACTCCCCCTCCGCCAAGGACACGGACTTCAGCGGCTGGAAAATGATCATCGGCGGCGCCGCACTGCCCAAGGGCATGTGCATCGAAGGCCTGAAGCTGGGCATCAATATTTATTCGGCCTACGGCATGTCCGAAACCTGCCCGCTTCTGACCCAGGCGCTGCTCAAGCCCAACATGCTGGATCTGCCCCTGGAAGAACAGGTGGTGTACCGGACCAAGACCGGTCTGCCCTGCCCGGGAGTGCAGCTTCGCGTTGTGGACCCGGCCGGCAATCCTCTGCCCCACGACGGCAAAACCGCCGGCGAGGTGGTCGTGAGAGCCCCCTGGCTGACCCAGGGCTACCTGAATAATCCGGAAAAAAGCGAAGAACTTTGGGAAAAAGGTTGGCTTCACACAGGTGATGTTGGTATTATCGATGAACTCGGTTACTTACAAATTACCGACCGTATAAAAGACGTGATCAAAACCGGCGGCGAATGGCTCTCCTCCCTGGAGTTGGAAAGCATCATCAGCCAGCACAAGGGCGTCAGCGAAGTTGCGGTTGTAGGCGTGAAAGACGACAAATGGGGCGAGCGCCCCATGGCCCTTATCGTTCCCAAGGAAGGCCAGGAGCTTAGCAAAGAAGAAGTGCAGACTTTCATGGGCGCCTGGGTGGAAAACGGCGCAATACCCAAATACGGCATCCCTGAAAGCATTCTGTTTGTAGACGAAATCCCCAAAACCAGCGTGGGAAAAATTGACAAGAAAGAAATTCGGGCTCAGCAGGGGTAATCGTGTAAATTCCTATTACACCCCCCTGCTCCGGGAGAATAAAGCCGTCCGCCGGGCGTTCCGGCGGACGGTGTCCAACCTACATATCTTCACAGAGGAGGCACCATGAAAACCAGGACCATGATGAAAACCATCGCTTTGATTCTCGCCGTTTTATTTTTGTCCGCTCCGGCCATGGCCGCGGACACCATCAAGATCGCCTTTATCGATCCCCTGACAGGCCCCTTCGCCAACGTGGGCGACATGGGTCTCAAGCACTTCATCTTTGCTGCTGACAGAATCAACGCCAATGGCGGCGTTCTGGGCGGCAAACAACTCGAAATGGTCCCGTTTGACAGCAAGGTGAGCCCCAAGGAAAGCCTCATTCAGCTTCAGCGCGCCATTGACCAGGGCATCCAGTACGTGATCCAGGGCAACGGCTCCGCAGTCACGGGCGCTCTCATGGAAGCCATTGCAAAACACAACAAGCGCTATCCCGACCAGCAGGTGCTTCTGATCAACCACGCCGCCGTCACCCCGGCCTTCACCGAAGAAAAATGCGACTTCTGGCATTTCCGTACTGACGCGCATGTGACCATGAAAATCAAGGTCATCGCCGACTACCTGACCTCCAGGCCTGACATCAAGAAAATTTACCTGATCAACCAGGACTACGTGTTCGGTCACTCCGTCAGCGCCGCCGCCAAGGAATACCTGGCCAAAATGCGCCCGGACATTGAAATCGTGGGCGACGACTTCCATCCCATCGGAAAAATCAAGGATTTCTCCCCTTACATCACCAAAATCCGGTCCTCGGGCGCCCAGGGCCTCATCACCGGCAACTGGGGCAATGACATGACCCTGCTCATCAAGGCCGGCACCAGCGCAGGCCTGGACCTGGAATACTACACCTTTTATGCAGGCGGCCTTGGCGGCCCCACGGCCATCGGCGAAGCCGGCATCGGCAAGGTTTACCAGGTTACGGAATTCAACAACGCCCTGTGCATCCAGTACAAGAACAAGGAAGACGAAGATCGCATCCTCGCTTTCAAGGAAAAATACGGCGAAGACATCTTCTACCTGAAGAGCAAAGTCACCATGGACATGCTTGCCATGGCCATGGATAAAGCCGGAAACGCCAAGCCCAAAGACGTAGCCTACGCTTTGGAAGGCATGGAAATCGACGGCTACTACGGCAAGACCATCATGCGCGCCCAGGATCATCAGCTCCTGCAGCCCATGTTCATGTCCAGGCTGGTTAAGCAGGGCGACGGCTTTGCCAAGTATGACATGGAAAACACCGGCATGGGTTGGGAAACCGTGTACAAGGTGGACGCCGTGGATACCGCCATCGACTCTCCTTGCGACATGAAACGGCCCTAATCATAGAGCCAAGAATTAGATAGAGCCCTATCCCGCCCGGCCTCCATCAAGGGGCCGGGCGGGAAACGATTTCTTTATTCCCGGGGGAGCACCATGTCCGAATTTATAATTTTTTCACTCCTAAACACGCTCATATACGGCTTGTTGCTGTTTATGCTTTCCAGCGGCCTCACCCTCATTTTTGGTTTAATGAATGTTCTTAACTTTGCTCACGCCAGCTTTTACATGATAGGGGCTTACTTCGCCTATCAGGTCAGCTTATATATTGGGTTTATTCCCGCCTTGTTCCTGGCTCCGTTGGGGGTAGGAATTCTGGGCATGATTGTGGAGCGTTACGGCTTGCGCAAAGTGCACGCCCACGGTCATGTGGCGGAGCTTTTGTTCACATTTGGGCTTTTCTTCCTGTTCAACGAGGTGGTCATCCTCATCTGGGGCCGCAACCCAGTGGATTACCAGATTCCAGGCTTTCTGGACTTTCCGTTATTCACCCTGTTCGGCGCGGATTTCTCGGCGTACAAAGGTTTTATGCTGTTGATTTCCATCGCCATGTTTATAGGCATGTATCTTGTTATAAATCGCACCAGAATAGGTCTTGTCATTCAAGCATCCCTGACGCATCCCGAAATGGTCAGCGTATTGGGCCATAACGTTCCGGCGGTTTTCATGTACGTATTTGGCGCAGGCGCCGCCTTGGCCGGGCTTGCCGGAGTCATCGGCGGCAACTTCCTGGTCACTGAGCCGGGCATGGCCATGGCGCTGGGCCCCATTGTCTTTGTGGTGATTGTGGTGGGCGGCATGGGCAGCCTGACGGGAGCTTTCATTTCGTCTCTGCTTTTGGCCGGACTCCAGACCTTTGCCGTAGGCATGAACTACTCGTTGGCCGACTTCCTGGGCCATTTTGGGATCCAGGCAGCCAGCGAAGGCTTCTGGGGAGATATTGTGCGCATTGAAATCGCAAACACCCGGGCCATGATCCCCTTCCTGTTCATGATTTTTATGCTGATATTCAGGCCCAAAGGTCTTATGGGGGTGCGTGAAGAATGATTGAGAATACCACTATGGACAGCGCTGAAATTAAGGGCGGCCAGGCGGTTCAATCCGGTTTTTCCGGGGCTGTGATCGCCAAATGGGCCGGAATCTGGCTTGGCTTCATCCTGATCTCGTTGGCTCTTCCTAAAATTTTTGATTCACGGTTCGCCATGTCCATGTTCAACCAAATGGGCATAGCAATAGTTTTTGCATTATCCTTTAATATGCTCCTCGGACAAGGCGGCCTGCTGTCCTTCGGCCACGCCGTGTTTTACGGCATGGGGGGCTTTGGCGCCATCCACGTCCTGTGCATGGTCAATGACGGAGAGCTTAGGATATACACCGAACTGCTGCCTCTGGCGGGCGGAATATTCTCGGCGATTCTGGGCTTTATACTGGGCTTTATTTCCACCCGCAGAGCGGCCATTCCCTTCGCCCTCATCACCATGGGCATCGGGGAACTGCTTTTGGCAAGCTCCTTGCTGCTGCCCAGCTTTTTCGGCGGCGAGGAAGGCATCGCCGGCGACAGGTGGACGGAAATCACGATGCTGCCTTTTAAGTACGGCCAAGCCATTGAGGTGTACTACCTGATCCTCATCTGGATGTTTTTGAGCGTGGCGGCCATGTATCTGCTGACCAAAACTCCCCTGGGGCAAATGGCCAACGCGGTGCGCGACAATCACCAACGCGCCCAGTTCATCGGATACGATCCTCATAAGGTCAGGACCTTTCAGTTCACCCTGGCGGCCTTTTTCGCAGGAATCGCCGGCGGCCTGTTCGCCATTAACTATGAAATGGTCACTGCGGAGAATCTGGGCATGCTGCCTTCCACCGACATCCTCATGATGACGGTTATCGGCGGCATCACCTACTTTTTCGGTCCCATCCTCGGCGCCATATTCATCACCTTCCTGCAGTTGGTGGTTTCCAATATCACCCACGCCTGGATGCTGTACTTCGGGCTTATGTTTATTCTAATGGTCATGTGGGCGCCTGACGGACTGGCCGGTCTGATCATGAGGCACCAGCCCATCTGGCGGGCCAAACGCATGACGAAAATCCTTCCCTCCTATCTGGTCGCCCTCATCCCCGGCCTGGTTATGTTCGCCGGAGTGATCGTCCTGGTGGAAATCATGTTCCACATCTCCCTCAGCATTGATCCCGAGTCGCCGCTGAGCATCATGGGCGTCAGCTTCAAGGCCCAGGCTTTCATGCCCTGGGCGTTGGGAATTCTGCTTTTGGGCGTAGGAGGCTACCTCTTCAAACTGGCAGCCAGAAGAGTGAACCAAGCCTGGAAAACCGTCTTGGCAGAGATCAAACAGGAGGGAGTGTGATGGCTACAGCCGCCCTTAAATTGGATAACGTTAAGAAAAATTTTGGAGACTCGCAAATCATCACCGGGCTGGACCTGGAGGTTTTGCAGGGGGAACGTCACGCGATCATCGGCCCGAACGGCGCCGGCAAATCCACCATGTTCCACCTCATTAGCGGGCTTTACGAAGTCAGTTCCGGCAAGATTGCTTTGAAAGGGCGCAACATAACCAACATGGCGCCCCACAAAATCAATCGCCTGGGTTTGGCCCGGAGTTTCCAGATTACCAATATTTTTCCCAATATGACCGTATTCCAGAACGTCCGTTGCGCTTTGCTCTGGACCAAGGGATACAAATACTCCATCTGGCACCTGTGCGACCGGCTGAAAAAAGTCAATGGCCAGGCCCACGAAATTCTGGAGAGAATCAAACTATCCTCCATGGCCAATGAAAAGGCTGCAGTGTTGTCGTACGCCGACCAGCGGGCCTTGGAAATCGGAATCACCATTGCCTGCGGCGCGGACATCATCATGCTCGACGAGCCCACGGCCGGCATGAGCAATCAGGAAACCACCCAGGCGGTCGCTCTCATCAAGTCCGTCACGGAAGGCAAGACCCTGTTGATCGTGGAGCACGACATGGGCGTGGTTTTCGACCTTGCAGACAGGATTTCCGTACTGGTTTACGGAAAAATTATCGCCACGGGAACTCCCGACGAAGTGCGGTGCGACCCCAAGGTTCAGGAAGCCTATCTGGGAAAGGAGGCCGTGGAATGTTCAGCGTAAGTAACCTTCATGCCTATTACGGGCAAAGCCATATTTTGCGCGGAGTGGAATTTACCGTAGGGGAGGGCGAGATCGTCAGCCTTCTCGGCCGCAACGGGGTGGGCAGATCCACCACATGCAAGGCCATCATGGGCCTGGTCAAGCACAGGGGCTCCATTCTCTTTAAAGGAGAGGAAGTCGGCAAGGAAAAGCCCCATATTGTCGCCAGAAAAGGCATTGGCTACGTCCCGGAAGACCGCTCCATCTTCCCCACCCTGACCGTGCAGCAAAACCTGGAGCTTGGTCAAAAAAACATGAAAAAGCCGGGCCGCTGGACTCTGGACGACGTGTACAAAAACTTCCCCAGGCTTCAGGAACGATGCAACGTGTTAGGCGTACACCTTTCGGGCGGAGAGCAGCAGATGCTCACCATCTGCCGGTCCCTCATGGGCGATCCCGACTTCATCATGATCGACGAGCCCACGGAAGGCCTGGCGCCTCAAATGGTGGCGCTCATGGGCGAACTCATCGCCAACATCGCCAAGTCCGGCATCTCCGTGCTGCTGGTGGAGCAAAAGCTGACCATCGCCCTGGCCATCTCGCACAGGATGTATGTCATGGGTCACGGAAAGGTCGTGTTTGAAGGAACCCCGGACAGTTTTGAAAAAGACGACTCCATCCGGAAGGAATGGCTGGAGGTTTGATTTTTTCGATTTTTTGAAACCAACTTGCTGAATCGGCCAGTCAGTTTCTTGATGACGATGACGTCCGTCCCCCCCCCATGTGGCCGGTTTCATGCAAGATTTAACATAGGAGGCAGTAAGAATGGCCGCAAAATTCGCCAGCGAGAAAAACGTAAAGTTCATGCTGTATGAAGTGCATGATCTTATGTCCCTCACAAAACTGGAGTACTACTCCATGCACAACAAAAAGGCCTTTGACATGATCCTGGATGCAGGCATGCAAATGGCCAAAGATATGTACTACCCCATTTTCAAGGAAATGGATGAAGTGCACCCTGAACTGGCCGACGGAACCGTCAAGGTTCACGCGGACGTGAAAAAAATCATGAAGGAAGCCGGCGAAGGCGGCTGGATTTCCGCGACCTTCCCCATCGAATTCGACGGCGGCCAGCTTCCCACCATGTTGAACTGCGCCACGCATCATATGTTCGGCGCCGCCAACTACTCCGGTTCGGTCTACCCCGGACTGACCTCCGGCGCGGCCAAGCTCATCACGTCCTTCGGCGACAAGGAGCTCATAGACACTTACGTGCCCAACATGCTGGACGGCAAATGGCAGGGCACCATGGCCCTGACCGAGCCCCAGGCCGGAAGCTCCCTGGCGGACATCACCACCACGGCCTATCCGCAAGAAGACGGATCATACAAAATCAAGGGCCAGAAGGTGTTTATCTCCGCGGGCGATCACGACGGCGTGGAGAATATCGTGCATCTCATGCTGGCCAAAATTGAAGGAGCCCCTCCAGGAGTCAAGGGCATCTCCCTGTTCGTGGCGCCCAAATACAGGCCCACAGCGGACGGCAAGCTGGAATACAACGACATCGCAGTCAGCCAGGTCTTCCATAAAATGGGCTATCGCGGCGCTCCCATCACCGAACTGGCCATCGGCGACAAGGGCGAGTGCGTGGGCTGGCTGGTGGGCAAGCCCCATCACGGCCTTAAGTACATGTTCCAGATGATGAACGGCGCCCGCCTGGACGTGGGCAACGCGGCAACCAGCATCGCCTGCGCCGCCTACTACGCTTCTCTTGATTACGCCAAGCAGCGCCCCCAGGGCCGCAGGCTGGGCCAGAAAGACCTGAGCAAGCCCCAGGTTTCCATCATCGAGCACGCGGACGTAAAGCGCATGCTGTTGCAGCAAAAAGCCATCGTGGAAGGCTCCCTCTCCCTGATCCTCCAGTGCCACAAATACGAGGACCTGGAAACCGCAGCCGCCGATCCCGAAGAAGCGGAAAAATACAACCTGCTTTGCGAAATCCTGACCCCCATCGCTAAGACCTACCCGTCCGAGATGGGCATCATATCCACCAGTAACGCCATCCAGTGCCTGGGCGGCTACGGATATTGCCAGGATTTCCCCGTGGAGCAGTACTACCGGGACATCCGCATCCATCCCATCCACGAAGGCACCACCGGCATCCAGGGCATGGACCTGTTGGGCCGCAAGGTGGTTATGCTGGAAGGCAAGGCCTTCAAGCTCTTCAAGGAAGAAATGGAAAAGACTTTGGTCATGGCCGAAGAAAGCGACGTGTACAAGGAATACGCCGGTCTGTTGCGGGACGCCCTGGCGGATATCGAAGAAGTGACCGCCCACAAGATGAAGGTCGCCGCAACCAAGGGCGCCGAGGCCTTCCTGGCCGACGCCTGCCTGTACCTGGAAATGTTCGGCTATATGACCATCGGCTGGCAGTGGCTGTTGCAGGCCCTCATGGCCCAAAAGGGCCTGGACGGCGGCAAAGCCAAGAAAATGAAGGACCTCTACGAAGGCAAGATCATAACCTGCAAGTACTTCTTCAAGTACGAGCTGATCAAGGCCAAGGCCTTGAAAATCCGCCTGATGGAAGACGATTACCTGACGGCCGAAGCTCCGGCTTCCTGCTTTAACGATTAAAAAAATCATGGAAGGCGCCTTTGCCGCCAACCATAATCGCATGAAACAAATCGGGCGGCTCCCCCAAAGGAGCCGCCCAAAATTTTTTTAATGCAGATGATACAAGTTGCAGGCAAATGGCGGCAACGATAAATGGCTGAACAAGGACGAAGTTTGTTGGGTTCGAAGTCCAATGCCCCATCGCCGGATTGTTTCCTAATAGCCGGACTTCTTAACCCAACCTACGGCTCGACATGGGGCGACGTAGGTTGGGTTGAGCTTGCGAAACCCAACAATATGTTGGGAATAGTATGCGTTAGGCATCCGGAAAAAGCGCGGCGGCTTTTTCCACGAGCTTGTATTTCTGGATTTTACCGCTGGCGGTCATGGGAAAAGAATCCGTAAAGACTACGTATTTGGGAATCTTGTACCGGCTGATCTGCCCCCGGCAAAAATCCGTAATATCGCTCTCCTCCAGCTTGGCGCCGTCCTTCAGGATGACGAAGGCGCCCACCTGCTCCCCGTATTTCTTGCTGGGAACGCCCACCACCTGCACGTCCATGACGCCTTCCAGCTTGAACAGGAACTCTTCGATCTCCCGGGGGTAGATGTTTTCTCCGCCGCGGATGATCATGTCCTTGTACCGGCCGGTGATGGACAAATAGCCGTCCTCGTCCATGACGCCCATGTCGCCGGAGTGGAGCCAGCCCTGGTCGTCGATGGCGCCGGCGGTCTGTTCGGGCATGTTGTAATAGCCCTTCATGACATTGTAGCCTCGGCAGCATACTTCGCCGGGAACGCCGGGGGGCGTGTCCTCGCCGGTTTCCGGGTCCACCAGCTTGAGTTCGATTTCAGGCATGACCCGGCCCACGGTTTCGGTTCTGCGCTGGATGTTGTCGCCGATCCGGGTTTGGGTGATGACCGGGGACGCCTCGGTAAGTCCGTAGCAGATGGTGACCTCGGACATGTTCATGAGGTCGATCACCTGTTTCATGACGGAAACCGGGCAGGGAGATCCGGCCATGATGCCCGTGCGCAGGGAGGAATAGTCGAACTTGGAAAAGAGCTTGTGCTCCAGGACGGCGATGAACATGGTCGGCACGCCGTACAGGGCCGTGCATTTTTCCTCTTCCACCGAGGCCATAACCTGCACCGGATCGAACTGCTCCAGGATGACCATGGCGCTGCCGTGGGTGACGGCGGCCAGCACGCCCAGCACGCAGCCGAAGCAATGGAACAGGGGCACGGGGATGCACACCCTGTCCTTTTCGGAGAAATTCTGGTTTTCGCCGATCCAAAACCCGTTGTTGCCGATGTTGAAATGGGTGAGCATAACCCCCTTGGGGAACCCGGTGGTGCCCGAGGTGTATTGCATGTTCACCACGTCGTGGGGGTCCAGGGCGTCCTGGCGCTCCTTGTATTGCTCGTCGGTGGTCATGACGGCCAGGGACATAATCTCTGGAATGGAGTACATGCCCCGGTGTTTTTCCTGGCCAAGAAAGCCCACCCTTTTAAGATGGGGAAAGCGGGGGGCGTTCAGCATGCCGCGTTCCTGGGTTTTCAGTTCGGGAATCAACTCGTAAACAGTCCCGACATAGTCCGTATCCTGGTATCCTTCGATGAGAAACAGGTTTTCCGTTTCAGACTGCTCCAGAAGATAGGCCAGCTCGGCGGTTTTATAATTGGTGTTGACGGTCAAGAGGATTGCGCCGATTTTCGCCGTGGCGAACTGAAAGGCAACCCAGTAGGGAATATTGGTGGCCCAGATAGCGACCTTTTCCCCCTTTTCCACGCCCAGGGCCATGAGGCCTTTGGCCAGCGCGTCCACGGTCTCGCCGAACTCTTTGTAGGTGAGGCGGTAATTCCGGTCCACGTAGATCACGGCGTCGTTGTCGGGAAATTGGGAAATGGTCTGGTCCAGAATCCGGCCCAGGGTTTGATGCTTTAAATGGTCGTTGGTCATGAGTTCTCCTGTGTATAAAAAAGGCTCACAGGCCTTCATGGTTCATTTTAGGGAATGTACAGGACCGCATAAATGGAGGCAGCCTCTTCTCCTTCGCAGCTGACATAGTGCGGAATAATGGAGTTGTAATAGATGCTGTCGCCTGCGCCTAAAATATGGGTTTCCTGGCCGTAAACCACTTTGATCCGGCCGGAGTTGACCACGATGAACTCTTCGCCTTCATGGGAGGAGAGTTTGGCGTCCTTGGCGGACTCGGGCAGAATTTCCACATAAAAAGGCTCCATGTGGCGGTCGGTCTTGCCCATGCCCAGGGAATAAAACTTCAATTCCTCCGGCTTGTCCGCGCCGCGAAGCATGCTGATGCTTTTCTGGGCCGCGTCTTTTCTCACAATCAGAGGGTCCTGGCTGACCTGGTCGTCTATGAGGGTGCCCAGGCGGACGCCCAAAGCGCGGGCGATTTTCAGAAGGGGCCCCAGGGAGGGATACAGGTCCTCTTTGGTGATGGTTTCCAGGAAGTCCTGGTCCAGGCCGGTGCGCTGGCTCATGTCCTGGACGGTGATTTCACGGTCCGCCATAATTTTCGTAATACGTTGACTGACTTTGGAAATTTTCATAAACATTCCCCTTTTTCTAATATTAAAGGCAAGTTGTATTGTGAGCTTTTAAGCGTACAAGGCCTGGGCGCTGCAGGGACAAAAAAAGGACCGGCGATTTACCGGCCCCCTCCGTGCACCGCAACGGCTTTCGTTGACCAAGCCTTGGAAGTTGAGGTCTATACCCTTTTTTTTCTGAATTTGCAATCCTGAATTTTTGTGAAAAACCGAAGATAAACCCAATTATTTCGGATTTGTAAGTCTGTACGCAATTAAAGCCAGTTGACGCAGGTTCACCGGCTTGGACAGCATGGCGGATATACCCATTTTTGCAGCGTTTTCCCTGGAAACTTTGTCCGAGTACCCCGTGCATAGAACCACGGGCAGCCCCGGAAATTTTTCCTGAACGTATAAGGCCAGCTGGTCGCCTGTAAAGCCGGGCATGGAATAGTCTGTAACAAGCAAGTCAAAGCGCTTTTCCGCGGACTCCAAGGCCTTAATGGCTTCCTTTCCATCAAAAGCGGTGACCGTTTCATAGCCTAGCCGATTCAGCATTTGCTTGGTCATCTGCACAAGAGAGGGCTCGTCGTCCACAAGCAGGATGCGCCCGGAGCCATTGGGCAAAGGCGTCTGGGCCGATTTGTTCTGCGCTTCCGGGACGCCTTTGGCCAAGGGCAAAAGGATGCAGAAGCATGTCCACTCGCCCAATTTACTGCTGACCTGAATGGTTCCTCCCAGTTTGGAGACAATGGAATGGGCCACGGCCAGGCCGATGCCGGCGCCTTCGCCCACGCCTTTGGTGGTAAAGTAGGGTTCGAAAATCTTATCCAGGTTTTCCGGCGCAATGCCGTGTCCGCTATCCTTGATGGTCAACCGGGCATAGGGGCCGGGCTCCAAATTCTTGTCGGCCGAATCTTTGCCCGGAGAAATATAATCCTGCTCCAGCAAGATTTCCAGGAGCCCTTCCCGGCTTCCCATAGCGTGGGAGGCGTTGGCGCACATGTTCATCAGCACCCTTTGTATCTGCGTGGGGTCGGCGTTGACCACAAAGTGCAAGGGGGCGAGTTTGCTCACCACGGCGATGTTGGGTGGCAGCGAGGCCTTGACCAGCCGAAGTGCGTCGCTAACCTGGACGCCCAGATCCAGGGGGCGCGGGTGATCTTCGGCCTTACTGCCGAAAATAAGGATTTGGCGCACCAGGTCTTTAGCCCGGTTCGCCGCAGCCACAATTTCAGAAAGATTCTCCCTGGCTTGCGGATCATGGGCGAAGTCCTCGGAGAGCATTTCGGCGTAGCCCAAAACCGGAGAAAGCATGTTGTTGAAGTCATGGGCTATGCCCCCTGCCAGGCGGCCGATGGCCTCCATTTTTTGCGCCTGGGCAAGCCGACTTTCCAGCAGCTCCCTTTCCTTTCTGTCTTTTTTATGCTGCGTAATGTCCATTAAAAGCCCAAAAATCTTCAAATAATCCTGGTCGCCGGCCGAGGGCGCCAAGGCTGCTGAAATCCAGCGTTCCTCCTGATCTTTTGTCCAGGTTTGAAAGACCAAGGAGCTTTTCCGGCCGGACCGGGCTTTACTAAGCCAGTCCGGAATGGACGTCCGCTGATCCTTGTCCATCAACTCAAAGAAGGATTTGTCCAGCAGATCTTCAGGCGCCCATCCCAGCATTTCACGGACCCTGGGGCTGATGTAGGTGAAGCGTCCCTCGGCGTTTACGGAAAAAACCACTTCGGTGATATTTTCCACAAGCTGGCGATGCTTGCTTTCGCTTTGCCTCAGAGCCTGCACCGCCGCTTCCTTTTCCCTGGTTTCCAGGCGCAATTCGGCGGCGGCCGCCCTTTCGCCGTCCAGGGCTTCCTGGAATTCGCGGTTTCGGCTGACGATGACTATGGAGGCGGCAACGGTTAAAAACAGAAAATTCGTGCTGATGGAAATCCATAGAAACAGGCGTTTTTCCGGCGCAACATCCCAGGTCAAATATCCCTGGCCGGCCGCTATACCCACAGCAGCCAATAGGATGAAGTTAAGGGCTACGGAGGCTTTCGCCGCCCGCGCTCCGAAAAAGCCCGCCGTCATAATCTGAAAGGTGAATAAATATAATATGCCCGCACGCAAAGGCCCTGCAAAAAACAGCACGGCGCCGCCCACAAGATAGGTAAGCACCATAAAGTGCAGGATGACCATCTCGCGGGAAACGCTCTTCCGCCTGAGGTACACAAGGGAGAGCCACAGGAAAAACAGGACGTCCATCACGACCAGGCCCCACTTGTTTTCCTGCATCATAAAAATGTTGCTGATAATGAGGGATACGCCGCCAAGTGCAATGACCCCGAAGAACAGCGCCTGAAGGACTCTGTCCTTCTCCATGGTCCATCCGTCGGGAGCCTCTCTTAACCTATCCAGAAATGAGTCCATGGCGCTTTTATCGGGGGGAGATGGAAATTTATTCTGGTCCGGCATCACGCCTCCTCCGGGGGGGGCTGCATTGGTTGGGCCTTCTGCATTGATGGTGGAGTTGTTGGTGGAGCGGCGTCACTGCATTTGGGCCAATGTCCGCCCGGCGCTGCAAAGGCGGCCGCCGGGCGGTCGTTCATGCTTTGTTGGGAATTGGCGTTAATGCTTGAAACTTCTTTGACCCGTAAACACCATGGTTACGTCAGACTCATTGCAGGCGCTGATGACTTCATGGTCGTTCATGGCGCCGCCGGGCTGAACCACGGAGGTCACGCCTTCCTGAATGCCCACGTCCACGCCGTCGCGGAAGGGGAAGAAGGCGTCGGAAACCATGGCTGAGCCGATGAGTCCGCCCTTTTCCAAGGCCACACGGGCGTCGATCTCGCCTTTTTTCTCTTTATCCTGCAATTCGTTATAAGGAATGCCGTGCATGTTGAAGCAATAGCGGTCCGCCAGTTTACGATACGCTTTATCCCTGGCGATCTGGGCCACGCCCACTCTGTCCTGTTCTCCGGTTCCGATTCCCACGGTCACGCAGTCCTTGACGTAGATTACGGAGTTGGACGTAATGCCCGATTCCACCAGCCAGCCGAACAAAAGGTCTTCCAGTTCAGCTTCGGTGGGCTTGCGGTTGATGCTGTATTTTTGGCCCTTGTATTCGGTCTCGGCCAGTTTCAGATCTTCCTTTTTCAGGGTTTCGGGCACGAAAGACCATTGGACGATGACGCCGCCGTCGATCAGACTTTTGAAGTCCACCACGCGCTGACCGACAAAGGAGGAAAGGCGTTCGATGTTATTGATTGCGATGACCCGGAGGTTTTTCCGTTTAGCCAGGATATCCAGGGCGCCTTCTTCGTACCCGGGCGCAACCACCACTTCGGCGTACTGGGCTGCAATGGCTTCGGCCGTGGCCTTGTCCACGGGACGGTTCAGGGCGATGCAGCCGCCGAAAGCAGCCACCCGGTCCGCCATGTAGGCGTTCAGATAGGCGGTTTCCAGGCTGATGCCCAAAGCCACGCCGCAGGGGTTGTTGTGCTTGACGATGACCGCAGCGGGTCTGTCCGTAAAATAACGGAGGATGTTAAGGGAGTTGTCAGCGTCGGTCAGGTTGGTTTTTCCCGGGTGCTTTCCGGATTGCAGCAGTTCAATGTCCGAAGCCAGGTATTGGCCGGGGGCGATGGTCTTGGCGTCGCCCAAAGCCAGATTGCCGTTCGCCAATTTATAAAGGGCCGCTTCCTGGCCGGGGTTTTCTCCGTAGCGAAGGCCTTTGGCTTCGCCGGCGATTTCCCAGGACACCTTTTCATAAAAAAGGGTCTGCCTTTGCTCTTCATCCACGAAGCTGATTTCCATCTGCGGAGGAAAGTGGTCGCCCACAACGGTTTTATACATTTTTTTCAGGTCTTTTGACATAGGGCCTCTCTTCACTCGAAATCAATATGTTTAAAGGATTCCTTAACTTCTTCCACAAGCTCCTGATTGTCCTTGGTTCCCAGCCCCAAAGTGCTGAGAATGTCCACCATGCCCAGTGGATTGAATTGCTTTACGTCGGCCAGGCCGCTCCCGAACATGTGGCTCAGGAGGTTGCCGTACGCGACGATGTGGACAAGCAGGCTGTCCTCTTCCGCCTGAAAAGGCTTGTGGTGATGCTTGGCGCACCGCACAAGGCTTTCCGGCAGGCCCCATTTTTTAAGCAGCATTTCGCCGATCATGGAGTGGTCGAAACCCAGGATCTGTTTTTCCGCTTCCGCGCTCACAATCTGAGCCATGGCCTGCCTTTTTCGAATGACCGGATATTGCTCCGGCAAACGCAGTAATATAGCTAATTTCCCTATATCATGCAAGACTCCAGCGGCCATTGCCGCCTCCGGGTCCTGATAACCCACGGCCCTGGCCGCGCAGCGGGCGGCCAGGCCGCATTCCATGGAATGCAGCCACAGGTTTTGGGCGAACATGGCCGAAGATTGTTTAACCGAGGAAAACACGGAATTGGCGGAGGTGATTAACACGACGCTGCGCACTGCCTTTTGCCCAAGGCGGGAAAGGGCCACATTCAGGTTGCTGATGTGCTCGCCCCGGCTGTACAGGGCGGAGTTGCTCACCCTGATGATTCTGGCCACCAGGGCGGGATCTTTGTTCAGGGCTTCCGCAAGATCCCTTAAGGAGGAGTCCGGGTCCCCCAATAACTCAAGGGCCTTGATCACCACCCGCGGCATGGGGGGAAGGTCCTCGATTGCCTCCACAATGACGCTGGCCTTGTCTCTGGCCAGGGACCGGGGAATGGCTTGGGAAGCGGTGTTGACAATCTCCGGAGGTAAAGGATCCGGGTGCTTGCCGGTCAAGGTGTTTTCCGGCGTGGGGCTCACCAGCCAACCGATGAGCTCCAGGAAATGAAAAGGACTCATGCCCATGGACTCTTCCTGAGAGGCGACAAAAGCCAGTATCTGGCTCTGGTCCGAGTTTTCCACGGGAATGATGCCGCACTGCCCGAAAGCGGGCATTTCGGCAATACCTTCAAAGAGGTCCGTAGGAAAAATTTCGCCCACAAAGGGGGCGCCCGAGTCCAGGACCCACGAAAAAACCGGGTTTTTCCGTAAATCGCGGTCCGGCACGGGGATGTCCATTTTGCCTTCTTGAGGGTTTTCATGGGAGAAAAACTGCGTGACCATGTGCATGACGCCGTGTTTCGCCTGAATAATAAGCGTCAGGTCAAAGTTTTCCTGGCAGAATGCGGCGACCGCCGCCACTTTGGGCTCCAATTCCATGGAGAGGACGATTTTTTCAAAAGACTGGCGGAACCTGTCGTACAAGGGGTCCGGCTGCGAGTGTTCCGGGACCGGGGATTCCTCTTTGGGTTTTCCAAAAGCCACCCATCCTGATTCATGGGCCTGGGTCATGGCCTGCAAGGCCGTGAAGCTGGACATGGGCGCCAACTTTAGGATCGTTTCCATGGACTTGGGCTCTTCGGCCAATTCCATGACCGCCTGGACGTCCGGAGGCAGGTCCATAGCCATGCGGCCTTCGTCAGTCAGGCTAACCTGACGGGAGACGGGGCCTATGCGTCTGACGGTTTCGTTCCATTCGTCCACACGATGAAGCAGGTCCAGGATCACGCCCTGGACGGAAAGGCCTTCCTTGGAGGATTCGCCTATCAAAACATCAGAAAAATGAAAATGGCCTTTTTTCAGCAGCAAAAACTGGAACAGCACTTCACGCACGCCCTGCTCAAGCACCTTGGAAACGGTTTTGTTGTTCGCAACCTGCATGGCCTCCAAAATGTGGGTCAGGGGCAATCCGGTTTCCTCCTTGATCCTGCTGACCATGGACAAACGCCCCTTGTCCAGGAGCCTCCGCCATATCAGGGAGCGAAAGGACTTGGAATCCGCTTGCGCACTGTAGGCTGTCAAAATTCTGCCGTCTCTGATTCCGATAAATAAGGAATCGCCGCCAAATGTCACCGTCAAATGGCCTTCCTTTTCCATTTGACCGAGAATCATAAGAAGATCCGCGCTATTGAATTTATCCAGTTCCCCTGAAAATATCATGTTGAGTTCCCCCACGGGGCGATTGTCCGCCCCCAATTACAGAAACTGCAGGCAGGGCCGCCTTCCTGGCTGTATATTTGATATGTTTATAGATTACCACGCCCTTATACGAGGTGGCAAGGCTGTCCTACACCGGTCCATCCCGGAGGAACACCGTGCAAACAAGGCGCCAGAAACACGGCCTGAGTTAAAGGCTGCATAACCGGACGCAACGGACCCTAAATTGCTTAAGGCGCATTTAAACGCTTGGACGAGAACTCGTCAATTCAGTATCATAAGTACCACGTTGTAGTACAAAATTCATTGGCGGAACATGCACTTATGCTTTCTTGCAGGATAAAGGGACGCTTATAACGCTTCGACAAAATTTATTATTATTGCAGGAATTACTTGCCTGCTCAAAAAAGATGGTATATTCTTTTAATCAAGAAACGGACTTTGGACATAGTTATCCAAGGGGGTACGGGAAATCATCAAGCCTTACATGATCCATCCCATTCATTTCGGACTACTTGCCTCACTCTCTGTTTCAATACTGTTCAGTAAATTCCAACTTGTCCGAAAGCATTACTCCCCTGGTTTGCAGTCTAATCAATCAACTTGCTCTTCTTATAACTGAAACGATGACCTCTTTCCCTTTTGCAAGGTTTTGCGGTAGACAGATTGTTTGATTTTCAACAATAGTAACGGTTTATACCTTTCACGGCCTTACGAAAATCGCGAAAAGCAAACAATTCCTGGCCAGACGCTGCAAAAGGAGGGATTCCCGAACAACGCGTTCACGGAATCCGGCCCAACGAAGACTGACAATTAAAATTCCTAAACGGACGGATTTTTAGGCGCCAGGGAAGCCGGGACCAAGGCTTCTTTTTCGAACTCGGTTATACCCCGTTACGTAAAAGTAAAAAAATTTAGCAGGCGCGGCCCGAACTTGAAGCCGCCAGCCCGGTTAGTCGCCTTGGCGCTGTAGGCGTGTCTAATTCATCTTCCGGAGGATTCTGTATGCAGCTTAGAGACAAGTCTGAGGCCGGACAATTCATTGTTCTGGCGGAAATGGAGCCCCCCAAAGGGGTGGATGTCACTGATTTTACTGCAAACGCAATCAGGGTAAAAGACCAGGTGGACGCTTTTGTGGTGCCGGAAATGAACAGCGCGGTCATGCGCATGAGTTCCCTGGGCGCCTCCCTGATTCTGCAGTCCAAGGGGCTGCCCACGGTCATGCAGGTCAATTGCCGGGATAGAAACCGGCTGGGCCTGCAGGCGGATTTGCTGGCGGCGGGCGCCATCGGGGTGCGGAACGTCATGGCGGTGACGGGAGAGGACCCCAGCTTTGGGGATCACCATCAGGCCTCGGCTGTATACGACATAGACCTGATTGAGCTGCTTAAAGCCGTCCGGGGCATGACCGAGGGCAAGGACATGGCCGGAGTGGACCTGGCCGGCGCCCCGTCTTTTTATTGCGGCTCCACGGTCAACGCAGGAGTAAGGGGCAAGGCTCTGCAACTGGAAATTGATGAAATGAAGCGAAAAATGGATGCGGGCGCCAGGTTCTTCATTACTCCGCCCGTATTTAATATGAACGACCTGAGCGACTTCATGGAAAAGGCGCCCCGGGCCGAAGTCAAGGTCCTGCCCACCGTTCTGCTGTTGAAATCCGTGGGCATGGCCCGGTACATCGACCGGCATTCCGACCACGTTTCCGTGGGAGACGCCCTGATCAAACGCATCATGAGCGCATCCGACAAAGCAAGGGAATGCGCCCAGATCGCCGCGGACACCATCCAGGCGGCCAAAAACGCCGGATTGGACGGCGTAATGATAGCCACCTTGGGCTGGGAGCACATGCTGCCCCAGGTCCTCAACCTCAAACCCACCGAAGCGCAGGACGCGGAACACGACGACCCCAATACTAGCTGGGGCAAACATGCTGGGGGGAAATAGAATGACCGGTAGCAGACCTGATAAAAAGGAAGCAACGGGTTCCGTAATGGTCGTGGGCGCCGGGATTGCAGGCATGCAGTCCGCCCTGGATCTGGCCAATTCGGGATACTACGTTTACCTGGTGGAAAAGTCATCGGCCATTGGAGGGCTCATGGCCCGGCTGGACAAGACTTTCCCCACCAACGATTGCACCATGTGAGTCATCTCACCCAAACTGGTCGAGGTCGGCCGGCATTTGAACATCGAGTTGATCACAGGTGCGGAACTGCAGGAGCTTGAAGGGGAAAGCGGAAACTTTACCGCCAAGGTCCATCAACGGGCGCGTTTTATCGATCTGGATAAATGCACCAGCTGCGGCGAATGCGCCAAGGCCTGCCCCATCAGCCTGCCTGATGAATTCAACGAGTCCCTAATGGACAGGAAGGCCGCGTTTAAAAGATACGCCCAGGCCATTCCAGGCGCCTACGCCATCACCAAGATGGGGACGGCCCCCTGCAAGGCCACCTGTCCGGCCCATGTGAGCATCCAGGGCTACATTGCGCTCATCAACGCAGGCAAGTACGAGGAAGCGCTCAAGCTCTTCAAGCAGGAGCACCCCTTTCCCGGCGTTTGCGGCCGCGTATGCCACCATCCCTGCGAGGGGGAATGCACGCGCGGAGGAACGGACCAGGCGCTCGCCATCCAATACCTGCACCGTTTTTTGGCGGATCACGACTTTGAACTTAAAGACCGTTACGTCCCCCAGGTGGAGGAAGCCAGGGACGAAAAAGTCGCCATCGTAGGCGCGGGCCCCGCCGGGCTGACCACCGCCTATTTTCTGGCCCAACGGGGATACAAGGTCACGATTTATGAAAAACTGCCCGTGGTCGGCGGCATGATGGCCGTGGGCATCCCCGAATACCGCCTGCCCCGCGAGGTCATTGCCGCGGAAGTCAAGACCGTCACGGACATGGGCGTGGAAATTAAAACCGGCGTATCCTTTGGAACGGACGTCACCCTGGACAGCCTGAAAGCCGACGGATTCCAGGCTGTGTTCCTGGCCACGGGCCTCCATGGAGGCCGGGCGCTGAACGTTCCGGGCGAAGATGCGGACGGCATCATTCAGGGCGTGGACTTTTTGCGGGATACCGCCCTGGGCAAGGACGTGGAGCTTGGCAAGCGGGTGGTCGTCATCGGCGGCGGCAACGTGGCCATTGACGTGGCCCTGGTGGCCAAGCGCCTGGGCGCGGAAAGCGTCCGCCAGGTCTGTCTGGAATCCCGGGAGGAAATGCCGGCCTGGGATTATGAAGTCCAGGAAGCCCTGGAAAGCGAAATCGACATTGTAAACTGCTTCGGCCCCAAGGAATTCAAGGTGGAAAACGGCAGGGTCACGGGCCTGGAATTCATGGCCTGCACCTGCGTGTTCGACGAACAGGGCCGGTTCAATCCGCAATACGATTCGGAAGACTGCACGGCCATGGGCGCGGATACCATCATCGTAGCCATCGGCCAGGCCGCGGATCTTTCCTACACCGACGGGCAGGGCATTTCCGTGACTCCGCGCGGCGGCCTGGAGGCTGATCCCGCCACCCTGCAGACGCCTCTTGACTGGGTGTTTTCAGGCGGGGACGCATTCTACGGCCCCAAGAGCGTGGTGGACGCCGTGGCCAGCGGCAAAAAGGCTGCGGAAAGCATCCATCGCTTCATCAACGGCCTGGACATGCTGGAAGGCCGGGAAGAGGACTGGGATTTCTACAAGCCGGAAGTCATTGACGAGCCCTTAAAGGAACGGGTGGAAATGACCTGTCTGCTGCCTGAAGCGCGGTCCGGCAATTTTGACGAAGTCCACTGCGGCTACAATGAGCAGGAAGCCCTGGAGGAAGCTCAGCGCTGCCTCAAGTGCGGCGTATGCTCCGAATGCTACCAGTGCGTGGAGGCCTGTCTCGCCGGGGCAGTCCAGCATGACGAAAAAGACAAGGACCTGGAAATCCAGGTGGGATCCGTTATCCTGGCGCCGGGCAGCGAGCCTTTCGACCCGACTCCGTTCCGGGAGTTCTACCAATACGGGATCAATCCCAACGTCATGACCAGCCTGGAGTTTGAACGCATCCTCTCAGCCTCCGGCCCCACCATGGGGCATCTGGCCAGGCCGTCGGACCATAAGGAGCCCAAAAAGATAGCCTGGCTCCAGTGCGTGGGCTCCCGTGACAACAACCGGTGCGGAAACACCTACTGCAGTTCGGTGTGCTGCATGTACGCCTGCAAGGACGCCATGATCGCCAAGGAGCATTCCGAGGAGGATCTGGACTGCGCCATTTTCTACATGGACATGCGCACTTACGGCAAGGACTACGAACAATACCTGAACCGGGCCAGGGACAAGGAAGGAGTCCGGTTTATCAAAGCCAGGGTCCACACCATCGAGGATTTGAAGGACTCCAGGGACCTGGAAATCCGGTATGCGGACGAAAACGGAGACATGCAAAAGGAAGTCTTTGACATGGTCATCCTGTCCGTGGGCCTCCAGGTTCAAAAGGACGTGGGCGAGTTGGCCGAACGCCTGGGCGTGGAAGTGGACAAGCATAATTTCGCCGTCACCACGCCGTTCGCCCCTGTGGCCACCACCAGGGAGGGGGTTTTCGCATGCGGCGTTTTCCAGGGTCCCAAGGACATCCCCACAAGCGTGACGGAAGCCAGCGCAGCGGCCTGCGCCGCCGGGACAGCCCTGGCCGAAAGCCGCGACACCCTGACCAAATCCGTGGAGATGCCCGGGGAAAAGGACATCTCCCAGGAGGAGCCGCGCATCGGCGTGTTCGTCTGCAGGTGCGGCATCAACATTGCGGGCATCGTGGACGTTCCGGCCGTGCAGGATTATGCGGCGAGCCTGCCAAACGTGGTGTACTCGGGCGACAACCTGTTCACGTGCAGCCAGGACGCCCAGGACTCCATGAAGGAGCTCATCGAAGAGCACAACATCAACCGGGTGGTTGTGGCCTCATGCACGCCCAAGACCCACGAGCCCATCTTCATGGACACGCTCCAAAAAGCCGGGCTCAACAAATACCTGTTCGAAATGGCCAACATCCGCAACCAGAACTCCTGGTGCCATTCCAGCACGCCTGAACAGGCGACGGCAAAGGCCAAGGATCTGGTGCGCATGTCCGTGGCCAGGGCCGCGACTTTGAATCCCCTGGAGGAGAAAAAGCTATCGGTCAACCGCAGGTGTCTGGTGGTGGGCGGAGGCGTGGCCGGTATGACCGCGGCTCTGGCCCTGGGAGACCAGGGATTTGAAGTGGTGCTTCTGGAAAAGGAAGCCCAACTGGGCGGCATGGCCCTGAAGCTGACCAAAACCATTGAAGGCGTGACTATCGCCGACAGCCTGGAGCCTTTGGTGAAAAGAGTCCTGGATCATGAAAAGGTCCAGGTGCTGACCGACTCCCTGGTTGTGGGATTTTCCGGGTTTAAGGGCAATTTCACCACCGAGGTTCTGGTGGGCCCGGGCATGTATGAACGAAAGATCGACCACGGCGCGGTTATTTTGGCCACCGGCGCCAGGGAGTACCAGCCCAAGGAATTCCTCTACGGCGAAGACGACCGGGTCATGACCCAGGTGGAGCTCGCCCGCCTGCTGGCAGACAGCCCGGACGCAGCCATGGACATGGACGTGGTCGCCATGATCCAGTGCGTGGGCTCCCGGAACGAGGAGAACCCCAACTGCAGCCGCATCTGCTGCCAGGCGGCCGTCAAAAACGCGCTTCACATCAAAAAATCCAATCCCGACGCCGAGGTCTACGTGTTTTACCGGGACATCCGCACCTACGGGACCATGGAGGAGTATTTCCAGGAAGCCCGCAAGCTGGGGGTCATGTTTTTCCGGTTCCACCAGGACGATCCTCCGGTGGTGGAAGCCTCGGAGGAAGGCGTGTTGATAACCTTCAGGGATCTTGTGCTTGGCAAACGCCTGCAATTGGCGGCGGATAACCTGATCCTGTCCGCGGGCATGGTTCCCGAGGAGACCGAGGAGCTTTCCACCATCATGAAGGCCGCCCGGAACGCGGACGGATACTTCATGGAAGCCCATGTCAAGCTGCGCCCCGTGGACATGACCACGGAAGGCATCTTCGTGTGCGGCACGGCCCACAGCCCCAAGCTCTTGTCCGAAAGCGTGGCGCAGGCTTTGGCCGCGGCCTCCCGGGCGACCACCTTTCTGTCTCAGGATAGCCTGACCCTGTCGGCGGTCAAGGCGGTGGTGGATCAGGAAAAATGCGCATCGTGCCTGATTTGCGTGCGTTCCTGCCCCTTTGGCGTGCCCAGAATTGATGAAACGGGAAAAAGCATAATAGACCCGGCCCTGTGCCAGGGGTGCGGAGTATGCGCCTCCGAATGCCCGGCCAAGGCCATCCGGCTTAACTGGTATGAGGACGAACAAATATTAAGCAAGGTGGAAGCCTTATTGGAGGGAGTTTTATGACCCAGGATTTCGAACCGATCATTGTGGCTTTTTGCTGCAACCAATGAGGATATTCGGCGGCGGACCTGGCTGGGTCCATGCGACTTGAGTATCCGGCGAACATCAAAGTCATCCGGGCGCCCTGCACCGGAAAAATTGATGTCATCCATTTGTTAAGAGCCATCGAAAAAGGCGCTGACGGAGCCTACGTTGTGGGGTGCATGGAAGGGGAATGCCTATACAACAACGGCAACTTCCGTGCAAAGAAGCGGGTTCTCCAGGCCCAGAAGGTCCTGGACTCCGTGGGCATGGGCGGGCAAAGGGTGCAGATGTACAATCTGTCGTCTGCGGAAGGCCCTAAATTCGCCGCCTTCGCCAGGGAGATGACGGAAAAAATTCGCGAACTGGGTCCCAATCCCATGAAGCTGGCTAAAAAGGGCGAAGCGGCATAGCGCCTGGAAAGGAGGGGCTTTTACTCATGATTGTTGCATCACCCAAACCCATGGAAGAAATTATTGACACGGTGAAGGATTGCAAAAAATTGCTGATCCTGGGCTGTAACGAGTGCGTAACGGTTTGTGAAGCCGGGGGGAAAAAGGAGGTGGGCGTCCTGGCTTCGGCCCTGCGCATGTATTTCGCCAAGCAGGGCCAGCAGATCCAGATCGACGAGAGGACCCTGGAGCGCCAGTGCGATCACGAGTACCTGGAGGAAATCCGGGATATCGCCGACACCTATGACGCCATCCTTTCTCTGGCCTGCGGAGTGGGCGTGCAGTTTACGGCGGAAAAATATCTTTCCACCGTGGTGCTGCCCGGGGTCAACACCTGCTTTTTGGGCGCCACGGAGGAACGGGGCATGTGGACCGAAAGGTGCCAGGCCTGCGGCGCCTGCGTCCTGGCCAGGACCGGCGGCATCTGCCCCGTGTCCCGATGCGCCAAACGGGTGCTTAACGGCCCGTGCGGCGGATCCACCAAGGGCAAGTGCGAAATCAGCAAGGAAGTGGATTGCGCCTGGCAACTGATTGTGGATCGCCTGACAGCCCTGGGCAAGATGGACGAATACGAGCAGATCGCCCCTCTCAAGGACTGGTCTACGGACAGGGCCGGAGGGCCCCGAAAAGTGGTGAAGGAGGACGTGCAATCATGAGCCTGAACACCGAAAGCAAGCTGGAAAAAATTCTCAAGGCGGGACATCTTGCGGTTACCAGTGAATGCGGTCCTCCGCGCGGCACGAGCCTCGACAAAATCGAGGAAAAGGCCAACCTGATCAAAGACTGCGTGGACGCCATCAATGTGACGGACAACCAGACTTCCGTCACGCGCATGTGCAGTCTGGCCGCTTGCATCAAGATCAAGCTCATGGGCCTGGAGCCCGTTCTCCAGATGGTCACCCGGGATAGAAACCGCATCGCCATGCAGTCGGACATTCTGGGCGCCGCCGGATTCGGCGTGAACAACATGCTCTGCCTTTCGGGCGACCACCAGAGCTTTGGAGACTGCGCCACAGGCCAGAACGTCCATGACCTGGACTCCATGCAACTGGTTCAGACCGTGCGCCATATGCGGGACGAAGGAAAATTTCTGGGGGGCGGAGACATCGCAGGTCCTCCCAAAATATTTGTAGGCGCGGCGGCCAACCCCTTCGCCGACCCCTTTGAGGTAAGAGTACCCAGGCTTGCCAAAAAAATCGCCGCCGGGGCTGAGTTCATCCAGACCCAGTGCATCTATAATGTGGAAAAATTTGAAAAATGGCTGGGGATCGCCAGGGATAGGGGATTGACCGAAAAAGTATTCATCCTGGCGGGAGTAACTCCAATGAAATCAGCGGGTATGGCCCGCTACATGAAAAATCGGGTTCCCGGGATGGACGTGCCGGACGAGATTGTGAAGCGCCTTTCCGACACTCCCAAGGAGAAGCAGGCCGACGAAGGGATCAAAATTTGCATAGAAACTATGCAACGGCTGAAAGAGGTGAAAGGAGTAGCCGGATTCCATGTCATGGCAATCGAATGGGAGGAAAAGGTGCCGGAATTGGTCGAGGGCGCCGGGTTGTATCCCAGGCCCGAGGTTGATTAGCCTGAACAAACCGGGCCGGGGTGCATACCAGGCCCGACATAGCCTGACCAGATCAGGCGCCGTGTTTCAGGTAGGTTGAATCTGTTCTAATTACAAGGAGGAACACACATGGCAAACAAAAAGAAAATTCTTGTGGTTGACGATGAGCCTGATTTCTGCGCCATAGTCAAATCTTACCTGGAAAAGGAAGGTTATGCGGTGGAAACGGCCTATGATGGAGTCGAGGGCATTGACAAGGTCAAGGAAAGCCCCCCGGACGCCATCGTCCTGGATGTTATGATGCCCGAAAAAGACGGCTACGCCGTGTGCTCGGAGCTTAAATCCGACGAAAAGTATCAGGACATCCCCATCGTCATGCTCACGGCGGTGGCATCCCACGTCACATCCACCCGCTACTCGCATTATGACGGCATGAGCATGGAAGCCGATGACTACATTCCCAAACCGGCCTCCGCGGAGGACATCACCGCGGCCATCAAGCGCGTACTGCCGGGCTAAAACCTGACTGCGCGCACTGTTGCTGACTAATGCCTGATCACTCAGCATTTTAACCGGGGACAATCGCAGGGGCTTCGGCCTCTGCCATTTCCCCGGGGAAAGAAGCCTTGTTGTTTCCCGCCTTGATCTTCCTTTGGTTGGCTTCTTTAGTAGAACGCCCAAGCACTTATTGTGTACTCTCCTGATTAAAGCCTTGTTGTTTTACACTTCAAAGCGTGATAAAACCCGGAAAAATTCATCGCCATTTTGGAGAGACAACCATGTCTGCACTGCATTGGAACGTATTTTTGTCCGCCGCCCAGCCGCCGCCCATAACGTCCCGAAAAAAAGGCCCGCCCGGGGACAAGCTCAAAATGATCTTGGGTTTGGGAACCTTTGTTTTTATCATCGCCGCGTTGATTTTTCTAAAAACCTTTGTCTTTGGGGCGTATAAAGCCCCATCCGGAAGCATGGCGCCCACGCTAGTCATCGGGGATCATTTTTTCGTCAGCAAGCTGGCATACAAAGGCAGCATCCCGGATCGGGGGGACGTAATCGTCTTTAAATATCCCATGGACGAGTCCCTGGATTATGTAAAGAGGGTCATTGCCCGGGAAGGGGAGAACGTGACCATCAATGATGGGATTGTTTACGTCAATAATAAGAGGATAAAAGAAGACTATGTGCAGTTTCTCGGCAGCGAGTATGGGATTAAGGTTCCACCGATGCGCAATTTCGGCCCCGTGACGATTCCGCCAGGAAAGCTATTTGTGCTGGGAGACAACCGGGATTCCAGCTCCGACAGCCGTTATTGGGGATTCGTCCCCATGGAAAATGTGAAAGGCAAGGCGCTTTTCATTTATTGGTCGGAAAACGAAGACAGGGTCCGGTCGGATAGAATCGGCGGCAAAATCCATTGACGCTGACGCCGTCCAGCAACTTTTACAGAGTGGAATTTACAGCGCGTCTGCGCCGTGGTATCTTGTATGTGTTAATATGCACTAATCATCTCACTCAATAAGCACCAGGCGCCTGGCCAAGGAGATTCGACCATGTTGATAGCCGTAATGAGCGATAGCCACGATCATATCTTAAAGATGAAGCAAGCCGCAGCCCGCATTCGCGGGGAGGGTGCGGAAATGGTTATCCATTGCGGAGACATTGTGGCTCCGTTCATGCTGTTTGAACTGAGCAAGGTGAGCGTCCCGGTCCATGCCGTTTTCGGCAACAACGACGGCGATCATTTTCTGCTCATGAAAGTGGCTTCCGAAGTGGGAAACATCACCTTTCACGGGCTTTTCGGCAAGGTGGACGCGGGCGGCGACCCCGTGGCTTTCACCCATTACCGGGAGGTGGCCGACGGCCTGGTCAGCAAGCAGGAGTACAACGTGGTCTGTTACGGCCACACCCACGCCCATCACGCGGAAAAAATCGGCAAGACCCTGCTTATCAATCCTGGGGAGCTTATGGGCATGCAGGGCAAGTCGGGTTTTTGCCTGGTGGAGACCAAAACGGGCGAGTTCACGGAAATTACATTATAAAAAAAGCCCGCGATGGGCGTCGCAGGCTTGATTTTGGTCTTTTTTCTCAGTAGCGCCATCATGCCGTAAGAAGAAGCAAAGCAAAAGATGTCAATAAAGAACGGTCACTTTCGCCGACACTTTCATTTTCAAGTCCCCTATGGTGAATGTGCCGAAATCCGTGTCCGTCGTGATGGAGTCGATGCTTATCGTCGTTGGCGCGATCGTCAACTCCATGCCGTGTTGGTCTTGCGTAAAGGGGGTTGTAAAGAGTTCGGAGTTTCTTACAAGATCGCTCACTGATTCCGTGTAAACGCTGGAGGCAATATCTACCCCAGGTCCCCATCCCTGCGCGGATATCTCCGCCAGTTCCATGTCGGTAAGTTCAATTTTTTCCGCCATAGCCGGAATGGCGAGCAGCGCGCTGACCAAAAGGACAGCGCAGAACACATGTTTTTTCATGATGTCTCCTTCAGCAGTGATGCTAATGGTAACCCGGCTATCCGCATGTCTGTTTATGGGACCCGTGGCTTTCCGTCCCTGCCTCGCAGCAGGTTTGGCTTTGTCTTTCCGCCGGCGGCTCGGCCGTCCCCCTTGTGGGGGACCCGGAGCTTTCCGTCCCTGCCTTGCGGCAGGTTTGGCAAAAAGAGACGATTGTGCATGATGGCGCTACTCAGGAAAAAGCGCTCCCGGTTCGTTGATCCGGGCGATTTGTCAAAGATCCTCAATTGCCATGTTTAGTGCGTTCAAACCCTGGTGCGTCGCCCCAAAAAATCACTGCTTTTTAGGGACATCGGAATAGGGAAGAAAAATCTTTAGGGAATTCCACAAAACGGCATATTTCAAAATAAAGTAAATATTTCTAATGGTTTGCAAATTAGATAAGATGTCAATTCGTGGAAGTTTCCGAATATTTTGAGGATATGCATGATAATATTAGTGGGGAGCCCGCAAAAAAAATCGGCTTTCCCTCAAAGAAGGGAAAACCGATTGATTTTGGCTTATGTATTTTGAAGGATGCTTTGAACCTTTTCTCAAGGCGACGTTATTTGGCCAATTTACTCACTTATTTTCATGAGCTTTAGTCCATGTCCTAAGGCTGCATGCACAAGGACACTGGGTCCCCGTTTCCGGGATAGCGTCATGATGATTGCATAACCGCCGCATCCCTACACGGGGATGACGGAGAGCGGCGGCCATAGCAAGGGGGGTATCAGCGCCTGAAGAAAGGATGCCAAGCGCCCTTCGTACTCGCGCTAACCCCAAAAAATCGTCATCCCGGCAAGGGCGATCCGCTTTTCAGGATCGCCCGCAAGCCGGGACCCAGCGTTTTTAACTTATCTTGGAGTGTATTTACTTGTATGAACGATGTCTGTTAATGAAAAAAATCAGTCAAAGCCGACCCAGGTGGTGAGGTCGTTGGCCGAAACCCGGGAGGACTTGATGGCGTTGGCGGGGAAATCCCAGTCCGGATATCCCACGGCAACGGCCATGATGATTCGTTTTTCGTCGGGGATGCCTACGATTTGGCGCAGGGTTTTGGAGTACATGACGCCCTGGCCCTCAATGCAGGCGCCCAGGCCATTGGCCGTGCAAAGCAGGCAGAAGGTCTGCAAAAAGCAGCCGATATCCAGCAGGGGGCTGTTTTCAGGCAGGCATTTGTCGGCGACGACGATCAACGCGGCGGGAGCGTTGAAATAGCCGAAGCCCCTTTCCATCCATTTGGCCCGGCCTTCGTGGTCGTCCCGTTGAATGTCCATGAGGCGGAAAAGCTCTATGGCAAGATCCACCTGACGAGTGCGGTAAACCGAGTCTTTAGGCCAGTCAATCAGGGCGCTTTCAGGCTCAGGAAAAACTCCGGCCCGCAGTTGCTCCAGGTTGGCTTTGCGGACCTTTTCCAGAACGTCTCCGCCCAGCATAAAACATTCCCACGGCTGGGTGTTGTTTGCCGATGGCGCCCGGCAGGCGTCCTCGAGAATGGCTGATAAAAGCTCTTTGGGGACCGGATCCGGTAAAAAGTTCCTGATGCTTTTCCGCGCTCGCACTGCGTCCAGAATATTCATGAAAAATGCTCCTTGGCATGAGGCGCCGCCGCAATGGCCGTTCCGGCGCCCATGTCCGTAAATTTAGTTTCTGCGAGACCCCCTCTAAGAAAACCGGACCAAACGATGCCAAATCAGGTGAGTTTAATTGATTTGGCGTCGACGTCATGGTACTAACTGCTTGGATAATTTCGATCATCTTGCCCTAAACCTATGAAAAAATCAACTAAAACGCTTCTTGTTTTCCTGGTTGCAGGCTTGGCGCTGATCATTCTGGCGGAGCTTGAACTGCGCGCATTAGGCGCTTACGCAACCTGGGAGGAGCGTAACGGGGGCGAATACGTCTCCCCTTATGCGGTTCAAGGCAATTCATGGCTCATGCTCAGGCCCCCCAACACCCACATGGAGTACGCCCAGCCGGAGTTCAATTTCCCCCTTAAAACCAATTCCATGGGAATACGGGACAAGGACCATGCGGCCGCAAAACCTTCGGGAACAAAGCGCATCATTGTACTGGGAGACTCCTTCACGGAAGGGCAGGGGGCCATATTTAAAGAATCCTGGCCCAAAGTTCTGGAGCAATCTCTGAACACGGACGGCGAGGCGTCTGTGGAAGTCATCATGGGTGGGGTAGCGGGCAGCGATCCTTTTTATTGCCGCCGCCTGCTGGAAGAACGACTGATGCAGTTTAATCCGGACCTGGTGATCCTGGCCCTCAATTCCTTTGACGTCACGGACGTCATGGCCCGGGGCGGCGAGGAACGATTTCTTGCGGATGATAGGGTGCAATACAAGAAGACTTCGGCCTGGGAGCCCCTGTTCGCCAAAAGCAGGTTGGGGCGGCTGCTGGCCATGCGGGTTTTCGCCTGCGACTGGCTGCTTTTATCGCCCCGGGAACACATGAAGGCCAATGAAGAAGCCCGGAAAAACATTGCGGAGTTGGTGAAGGAAATGGAGCTTTCAGGAGGCAAGAACGGCTTTCAACTGGTCGTCGTCCTACAGCCTCATCTTCAGGAATTGAAAACAGGACGATACAACCAGGGCCTGAATTCCTTGGGTCAGCAGATCACGGGGGAAAAAATTCCCGTGTGCGACGTCCTGCCGTGCATGAAAAAGCACCTGGACGCCGCCGGGACGCCTCCCGAATCGCTGTACTGGGAAAAGGACTTTCACCCCAACGCCAAGGGCTACGCTTTGTTTGCGGACTGCATAAGGGACTGGCTTTTCTTCCAGAGCCTTCCTTGAGGCATCTAAAACAAGGTGTAGTCCCCCGCTCCTTTGACCATACGGGTTTTGGGCAGCCCGGGCATGGGCTCAAACAGCGCTCTATGCAGCTCGCTTTGATCCACCTTGTATATGCAAATGGAGTAGGCGGCCACGGCGTCGGGGCGGCGCTGGCCCAGGACGTGGCAAAGCCTGGCGAACCGGGCTCGTCGGAACTTGGAGATGATTTCCGCCTGCACCGGGCTTGGGTCAGATTTTTTCCCCAGACCCAGGTCATGGACCAGTTGATTGAATTCCTGATACTTGGCTTCAAAAGGCCGGCTATACGGCCCCAACGCGCCGGTGTACACTTGCTTTAAATAGGTTGCGCTGATGCAATACCAGCCCGGCTTCAAGGCCGGAATTCCCGGCTTATCCAGGTTCATGGGGGCGATTTTTTCGGCGTGAACGCCAAAGTGCTCGGGCAGTGCGGTTCCGAAATAGGAAAGGTAAACCGGAAGATCGTCCGTCTTCTGGTCCTGCCACTCCTTTAATGCCGGAAGGTCCTGGCCCCAATCCAGGGAACTGTCCACAAGGCGTTCATAGCCCCGCCCGGGTCCGCCTGAAATCCCATTGAAAAAAGAAAGGTAATGGGGCCAGATCCATAAAGACTGCGCAATTAGGATGAGCAGACATGCCGGGGCGGCGATGCGGAGCCGCGGCCGATCCCCCCAATAATGAATCAGAGCGCCCGCCAATATGAACACGGCCGGGTACATTGGCAGCAAATAGCGGTGGCCGATGTTAACGCCCACGCTCATTGCCATGGCCATGTATACCAACACGAACACCCACAAGGGACGGGCCTGGAAGGCCTTGGAATCCCGGCGATGCAAAAAAAGAGCGCCGGCCGCCAGGGCCGCAATCAGGATAATGGGTTCAGGGGTTTTTACGGCCATGCAAAAGGGGAAAAAAAGCACCCATCCGGTGATGGAATAGGCGCCGTTCATGAACCCGTCGCGCAGGGACAGCTTGTGGAAAACGTCCCACAGCCCCATGATGAAAGATTCCGGGAAAAATTTGGTTTTGATCAATAAAGCCCATATTCCGGAAACCGAGGAGCCTGCGGCCAGGGAAAGGCCGCCCTCCGGCGCGGCGTAAAAGCGAAATCCGTACAGCGCCCAAACCGTAGAGATCGCCAGGGCCAGGGCGAAGGCCATCCAGGGCAGGCATTTTGCCATATCCCCTCTTTTACGCCCTTTCCCGGCCCAATGCATGATCATCAGCACGGCGGCGACCGGAAAAATTATCAGGAAAGACAGTTTGGAAGCCATGAGGCCTCCTAAAGCCAGCCCAGCCAGTACGGAAGACAAAAGTCCCGGTCTGGCCAGGAGCTTTTGCAGGGCCCCCAAGCTCAGCATGAAGAAAAGAGCTGCAGCCAGGTCCGAGGTCGCCAGCCGGGCGTGGGCCAGCATGGTGGGGGAGAAGCAATATAGCGCCAGGGAGAACAATCCGGCCTTGACGCCGAACAAGTTCCGGGACCACAAAAACACCGCGTATCCCAAACACATGGAAAGCAGCATGATCATGAGCCTGGCCCGAAAAAGCATTTGATCCGTGGGATTGGCCGGGTTGTATAAAAAATCCGTAAATACATCCTCCGACAGCGGATCGGGCGGCGATAGATCCATGAACAACAGAGGCAAGGCTGCAAGGCCTTTGGGCAGGGCGCCGCTCACCGGGTCGCCCCGGTGATCCTGCTGGGTCCAGTTGGAGAATCCGGCGGTAATGTGGACAATTTCGTCATAGGTGTTACTTTTACGTATTGCGGAGGACGCCCCGAGCAGAAAATGGACCGCCAGAAGCGTGAAAACCAAGGTTGGGACCGTATATTTTGAAAGACCACCCTGATTGGTGAAGCCAAAGGTTTTCACGGCGCCTCGTTTTGGGGTATCATGGATGTTTGAATTCGAGTTAAAACTTGGGAATAGTCCTTGACGGAATCAGACAAATAGCTTTATCAGAGAAAAAAGGCAAGGTTTACCGGGAGACTGCCGCCCAGGCTCCTTTTCAGGCCCCGGAGGCGCCGTTGGTTTGTGACATTTCTTTTACGCCCCGCCCCGGAGGGCTTATTGACTTTTACCCTATGATGCCATAGCGTATTTTTTTCTTAGCAACCTCAATTTTTTTCGGAGGAGTCCTTTGGAAATCATTTCGGACAAAGCGGCCATGGCCGCCCGTAGTGAAGCTGTCAGGCGGGAAGGAAAGACCATAGCCTTTGTCCCCACCATGGGCTATTTGCACGAGGGGCATTTGT
Source organism: Desulfatibacillum aliphaticivorans DSM 15576 (assembly GCF_000429905.1). Lineage (NCBI taxonomy): Bacteria > Pseudomonadati > Thermodesulfobacteriota > Desulfobacteria > Desulfobacterales > Desulfatibacillaceae > Desulfatibacillum > Desulfatibacillum aliphaticivorans. The sequence continues at coordinate 77,831 of NZ_AUCT01000024.1, forward strand.
CCTTGTTAAAAAAAGGGAGAAGCCTCTGCGATTATCTTGTACTCAGCATTTTTGTGAATCCCACCCAATTCGGCCCCAACGAAGACCTGGACGCCTACCCCAGGGACGAGGAGCGGGACCAAAAGGTCGCCCGGGAAGCCGGGGTGGACGCCATATTCATGCCCAATAACGAAATGATGTACGGCCCCAATTACCAAACTTACGTGGCCCTGGAAAAGCTGCCTAATCATTTATGCGGCCTGTCCCGGCCCGTGCATTTTCGCGGGGTCGCCACCGTGGTGACCAAGCTGTTCAACATTGTCCGGCCTCATACGGCGATTTTCGGCGAAAAAGACTTTCAGCAGCTTGCGGTCATCCGCCAGATGGTCAAGGACCTGGACTTCGGCATAGAGATCATAGGCGGTCCAACAGTCCGCGAGCCGGACGGCCTGGCCATGAGTTCCAGGAACGCCTACTTGACGCCCGAACAGAGAAAAGACGCCCCGGCCTTATACAAGTCTCTCAACCAGGCCCAGGAGATGGTCTCGGCGGGGGAAAAAAGCGCCGCGGTCATTCTTGAAAAAGCCTCGGAAACTATTTTAGCCGTTCCAGGCGCTGAAATCGATTATGCAAAATTGTGCGATCCAGCAACCCTGGACGACGTGGAAGCCATTGCCGGACCGACCTTGATGGCCCTGGCGGTCAAGATCGGGTCAACCCGGCTTATAGACAATAAAGTGCTTGAACCCTAGTTCCTTATTCTTTTTAAACACAAGTACGCTTTTCCAAACGGAGAGGGTCTAAATAACACAGAAGGGAGCCGTTTTATGAGCGACAACAAATTTTTCTTCACCTCGGAATCCGTGACAGAAGGACATCCTGACAAAGTGGCTGACGCCATTTCCGACAACATCCTGGACGGCATCATGGCCCAGGACAAAAACTGCCGGGTGGCTTGCGAAACCCTGGTGACCACGGGCCTGGCCTTTATCGCCGGGGAAATCACCACAAGCTGCTACGTGGACATCCCTGACATCGTCCGGAACACCATCAAGGAAATCGGCTATCACTCCTCCCAGATGGGCTTTGACTGGCAGACCTGCTCGGTGCTCACCAGCATCGACCGCCAGTCCGAGGACATAGCCCTGGGCGTGGACGAGCAGACCGCGCAGTTCAAGGAGCAGGGCGCCGGCGACCAGGGGCTGATGTTCGGCTACGCCACGGACGAAACCCCGGAACTCATGCCCATGCCCATCACCTACGCCCATAAGCTGACCAAGCGTCTTGCCAAGGTGAGGAAAAACGGCGCCCTGGACTTCCTCCGGCCCGACGGAAAAAGCCAGGTGACCATCGAGTACGAGAACGGCCAGCCCAAACGGGTGGACACCATCGTTATCGCGGCCCAGCACAAGCCGGACGTGACCACCTCCCAACTGCAGGAAGCGGTCATAGAAGAAGTCATCAAAAAGGTGATCCCCGCGGAAATGATCGACGGCGACACCCGGTACTTCATCAACGCCACAGGCCGGTTCGTCATAGGCGGCCCCATGGGCGACTGCGGCCTCACCGGCCGGAAGATCATCGTGGACACCTACGGCGGCCAAGGCAGCCACGGCGGCGGATGCTTCTCGGGCAAGGACCCCTCCAAGGTGGACCGGAGCGCCTCCTACATGGGACGCCATATCGCCAAGAACATCGTGGCCGCAGGCCTGGCCAAAAAATGCGAGGTCCAGGTGGCCTACGCCATCGGCGTGCCCCAGCCCGTCTCCGTCATGGTGGACCCCATGGGTACGGGCGTGGTTCCCAAGGATAAAATGCGGGACATCATCCTGGACGTCTTTGACCTGCGCCCCAGGGCCATCATCGAGTACCTGGACCTGCTCAGGCCCATTTACCGCAAGACCGCCGCCTACGGCCACTTCGGCCGCGAAGACAGCGATTTTACCTGGGAAGCGACCAACAAGGCCGACGAAATCCGCGCTAAAGCCGGATTATAGAAAGAAGACCAAGGCGAGCCAGCCTGATCGCGCGCGTCTACAATATCAAAATAGTTAAACAAAGCCGCCTGTCCCGCCATCACGGGCAGGCGGCTTTTTTGTTGACAGGGTTCCCATGCTCAATAGCGCTGAATTCATCGTCCCAGCCGTATTCCTGTTTTTCGCTATCATGCTTGTGCCGCGCGTGAGGGTCTGGCTTCGCTTGAAAAGCCTCCGGTTTAGGAAGGGAGGCGTTTTTTTCATGGAAAGAGGCCAGGGCGCCGCAACGTTCAGGCCGATCTTTGAAGAAGCCGAACGCGCCATGGAAGCCCTGGGCTTTGAGCATTGCTGCACCTCCACCGTCACCCCCTTGTGGACAAGCGAGCCGCCCAAACAGATCATGGCATTCGCCCATAAACAAGCCATGGCATTCGCTATAGTCCTGCCCCCAACCATCCCCAACGGCAAGGTTCCCTTTGAGGTCCACTTTCAGACCCTATTCGACGACGGGACGGTTCTCTCCACCGTGGACGGAATCTCCCTGTCTATCCCGGCCTATCCCGACTGGTTCAAACTGGAGGATCACGGTTTGGGGGATTATACCAAGCAGTGGGAGGCCCACCAGAAATCCTGCGAGGCGAAGGAGTCCAGGCCTCTGCCTGCAACCATTGAGAACTATATGGAGCTGGAAAGGCGTTTTGGTTCGGAGACCATCCCCAACATGGAAGCCAGGGGAGATCTGATCCATGCGGACGAACCTTTTCAATGGCGGCTTACTTTTTCCAAGGCCTGGGCCTTAAGCATGCAAATGATCAAAGGCGAGCAAAATATGATGGCTCAGGCGCAAAAGGTTGCGGCGCCGCAAACCCGGTTCAGCGGCAACGCCCTGATGGCGGCGGAAATCGCAGCGTACGACCGCCATCAAAAGGCCGAGGAATTTTTCTCTTCCGGAAGCCAGGGAAAAATCGGCCGGTTTATACTAAGCGCCGCGGCCTTTGTTGCGGCCTTTACCTGGCTATGGTCTTTTGAAAACGCGTTGTTGCTGCTGCTGGTCATATTTATACACGAGATCGGGCATTACCTGGCCATGGGCCTGTTCGGATATAAGAACCGGCAGGTGTTTTTCGTTCCGTTTTTAGGCGCGGCCACAATGGGGGCGAAGGACGACGCAACAATTATGCAAAGGGTTTGGGTGTTACTGGGCGGACCGGCGCCCGGACTGCTTCTGGGCGTAATCTGCATGCTCTTATTCTTCCATACGCACAATGATTTTATGCTCATGCTGGGAGCGATGTTTTTAGTCATTAACTATTTGAACCTGTTGCCTATCACTCCTTTTGACGGAGGAAAAATTCTGGATGCGTTGTTTTTCGATCGTTTTCCCAGGGCCCAGTTTTTCTTCTTCCTGGGAAGCATTTTCATTCTGGCAAGCTGTGGGCTGTTATTGTCGGAGCCTATTTTACTGTTCATTGCAGTCATTTTTTCATTCGGGATCAAGGCCAAATGGCGTGAAGGCTCGCTGGCTAAAAAAGCCATGGCGGCCCTGCCCCCCAAGGCGGGAGAAGCCATTACCAAAAAGGTCGTCTTCAAGACGCTGCAGGAAGATGCTGTTGGAAACGGGCCTTACTCCCAAAGGCTGCGGCTTGCCAATACCCTGATCAAATTGCTTGGAGCGCCCAAACCCACCCAATTGGAACTGATAAAAGGCGCTTTGATCTATGTGGGAGTTTTAATTCTTCCCTTGATCATTGTGCTCCTTTTTTTTCTGCAAAATGCTAACATCGCCACCCCCTAATTCCATTGAAACAGGGAGTGCACGGGGTTCTTGACTGATTTTTTCGGCATATTCATGCTGGAGGGCGGGCTTTTTGGGGATCTTTCACCGCATTCTTTGCTTCTTGACTTGGGAATTTACCTGGTATATACCTTCCACACAACAGTACTTCAAATGGATAATAGCGCTGATTCATGTTAAAAATACCAATAACTGGCCTTGAATATTGGTATCACCATGAACAACCCATGTAAGCAGCTTTCAATCTCTTATCCCAAAAACGTCTACATTCACTTTGTTTTTGCTTTAGTCTGCGTCGCCGAAATTCCCGTGGACCTGGGTTAAGCCGGGCGGGCGGCGTTTTGTTGCAGCTTTATTTCTTTGTTTAGCCATCCGTCTCTATTCATCAGCCATGTTGAACGATGGGCTGGGCGGCCTGACGCGGGTCTGTACACACAGGCGCCGCTTAACACATCATCTTTTTCAGGAGGGGAACATGAGAAGAGGTTTCGGATTTGTTTGCAACACAATTGCGCTCTGCATTTGCCTGCTTGCATTTGGAGGCGGGACGGCCGGGGCGCTGGATTTCAGCCACACCATGTATTTGGATTCAGGTTATGATGAAATGAATCTTCAAGGCATAAGCGACGCGGGTCTTATAGTGGGTTTCACGGAAGTTGGAGCCATAACCATTGATAATAACGTGATCAGCGCCTTTTCCCTGGACGGCCTGGCGGACCAGGCTTCCACCAGCCCCATGGACATCAGCAGCGACGGAACCTATATTGCGGGCTATTACGTGGACAGCAACACAGACCCTGATTTCGAGTATGGTTTTGTCCAGAACACTAACGGTCCCACGAATCAGACGGTTTCCTATGACGGTAAACGAACAATTATCAACGGCGTTAATGCTGACGGTCATTGCGTCGGCGTGACCATCCCCATCACCGGAACCGAACTAGTTTCAGCAAGCACGGTTTTTGAAAGTTTTTATTGGGACGGAACAAATTTTGTGGATATCGCCTTTCCCAATGATTACGATCGCGTAGTTATTCAGACCATCGCCTATGACATCAACGACGTAGGATTTGTTGTCGGCGCTTACCTGGACGGAGACGGCTGGCATGGATTTGCAGCCAACATCATCGACGACACGGAAGACCCCAATTATCCGATAGAATACATTGACACCATGAATGTTGAAATCGGCGGAGTTTCCCACGAAACCTGGTTCACCGGAGTCAATAGCAGTGTGGACGTAACAGCCTTCATTCTTGGCGAGGACAACGAATGCGGAGGGCTGGAGCATGTCGCCCAGTATATGAGCGGCACAATGACGGGAGTTTACGAAAGAAACCTGTTGGGCGTGGTGGCAATTTCGTCAGGACAAAGTTTTGGCATCATTGAATTAGGCAAGGAAACCCGCATCGGCGCCATTAACAACAACAGGGAGTTTGTTTGGGGCTCGGCGGAAGGCGGCGGCCGCGTGGGAATTATGAGCACTGCGGATTTCACGCAGGGCGAGGATAATCCGGCTCAGGCTGACAATTCTCCGGACCGCAGCAGCTATGCGATTGCCGAGTATTCCACTTCCAACGTCATACCGGGGGAAAGTGATACCACCTACCCTTTCATGCCCATGGAAATTAATAATCAGGGCATTGTTGTTGGAGCGATGGCCGATCCGGTCTCCTCCACCCATTACACCAAGCCTTTTTATTGGGACGGCGGCGAATCCGCCCACCTGCTTTCCGAATACGGCGCGGCTACGGACATCAACGACAGCGGCATCCTGGCTGGCATGGTTGTGGCGGATAATTTGGACAATCCGGCAAGCCGGTCCTACGTACCGTTCTCGGGTCCAATCACCGGCTCCATGGCAATGGAGTTCGGCCCGGACTCCATTTTTGGAATCTTTGGAAATCCATATTATCCCTACACCAGGGTTTTGATCAACAACCAGGGGGAAATAGCGTCCAACGCCAACAAGCCGGCGGGAGCATGGGAAAGGGGAAACATAACCGGAACCATTGCCGGATTTAACAGCTATTATTATAATTCCACCAGCGACATGAATGACTACGGCCAGACAGTAAGCCTGGGCTATGCATTACCCTCATTCAGCGCAAAAGGAGTGCTGTGGGACAAGGACGATCCTCCCGCTCAGGATCTCAATTACCCTGGTTTTACATGCGCTCCCAGGGGGATTAATAACAGCGGACTTATCTGCGGCACGGCACTTAAGGGAGGGATGGTCTGTACCAGCTCCCAGGCTTTCGCCGTCGAACTAGGAGGGTCCCCGTTCCTGCTTGATCCGCCGGCTGGTTATGAATACGCCGTGGCAACGGATGTGAACGACGGCGGCGAAATTGTCGGCTTCGGTTACAATGATTACAACTATGAAAACTGGGTCCTCTTGCTTTGGCAAAGAGAAGAAGGGATGTACGGGGCCCCCATCAACCTGTCCGAAAAACTGGGCGGAGAGTACACTTTCGTCCCCATGGCGTTTTGCCCGCTTCAAAAGGAAGAGGTGCTGACCACCACGGAACTGCTTCTGGCGCAAATGGAGTCGGATTTCTCAGGTTTAGCGACAGGCGGATTTCAGCCTAAAATTAATGATTTGGGTCAAATAGCCACTATCGCATACAAAACCACAGGCGAGGTAGTGGGCGTGGTCATTTCTCCTGAAGACGGCTGTGTGGAAGACGACGAGGGAGTACTGGACGTCATCGGCCAGTCCTATTGTATGGGCGGAACCGTAGATGTTCCTATAAGGATTCGGGGCGCCCTCAATAATGTGAGCGCCATGGGATTTGAAGTCGCCTTCGATCCTGAAATCCTCCAGTTTGACTCCGTAATCACCGGAGTGCTTGGCATGGAAAGCGGCGTGCTGGACCAGTTCACATACTGGGACGCTAACCTGGCGGCCGAAGGCGTGGTTCGCATCGGCGCTTACGATACAACCCCGGGCGTTGCGATCGATTACGAGGGCATCCTGGCCTACGTCAGGTTTACTCCCATCGTCGCTCAGGAAACCCAGGTGAGCCTCCAAAACCTTGTTGACGATATAGCCACATGGGACGCATCCCCCGGATGTTTGACCCGTGCCGACGGCGACATCAACCTGGACGGGGATGTGACTCCCTCCGACGCATTATGCGCCTTGGAAAAAGCATCCTTAAGCTGCGACACCGCCTGCGGCCCCTGTGAATCCACGCCCTGCGACGTAAACATGGACTGCGATTGCACAGCCGCCGACAGCCAGTGCATCTTGAACAGATACCTGGAACTGGAAAGCTGTCTGGATGATCTGCTCTAATAAAGAATACTCTTGATCACCGTGCGGAAGGGTCCTGCCGGGCCCTTCCGCACGGCCCTTTCAGGGGGTGTGAATGTTTTATAGAATCTTAACCTGGGTTGCCCCTTTGCTGCTTATTTGCGCCGTGGAATGCGGATACTCCGGGGAGCTTTCCATTAACTCATGCGAAGGCAATATGGGGGCTGCGGTGTCTTTCGCCGTCTCCGTGAACAACGCTCCAAACGACCTCCAGGCGCTCATCATGGACGTGCGTTACGACCCGGACGCCATGACCTTTACAGGGTATGATCGAGGCGGCCTGGCAGTCTCGGGCTATCCCATGATGATCGTGAACGAATACCAGCCCGGGGTGATTCGCGTCGGCGCTGTTGACCCCATTGGATCCGGCGTCATTGAAGGCGAGTCCGGAGATTTTCTGCATCTGAACTTCCAGGTTACAGGAAACAAAGAGAGTGCTGTTACATTCGGGACTTTAAAGGACGACCTCAAAGGGTGGAGTGTTTCATCAGGCCGCCTGTACAGACAAGACCTTGAACAGGATTTGGATGCAGAGCAGGAGGAAAGTGCGAACTCTTCGGAAAGAAAAAACGCCACGGAGGATGAATCCCAAACTCCATATAGCCAGGACTCGGAAGAAAGCAGATCCCAAACTGCTGCAACCTCCGCCTTAAACATGGAAACCGACCAAAACGATGCGGGAGAGGCAACCAACGAATCCGCATCCGCGGCGGAGACCTCATTTGAAAGGCCGCAATCAAATCGGGGCGTCCAGGAAATAAAACTATCCTCCGGAAAATCCCGAACAAACACCCCCTCTTCGTTGGAGGCTAAGTCAGAAAATTTTGCGGCGCCTGCATCTACCTCCGGCGCGGCAAATGCTTCCATGAAAGAAAAGATTGAGCAGATAAAGCGCATAGGTTTAGACAGTTCAGACCAAATCGCGAACAAGTTTTCGTCTTCGCGCAAGAAAAATGGAGCGTCCTCAGACCAAACCAAAGCAGGCCGCACTCGAACCGGCGGCCAAGCGGAAAACGGGACGGCGGTGAACAACGTGTCCTCGCTTTTTGTGGATCAGGCTATCTCGCCGGAATGGCTTGCCCGGGTTGTGGCGGTGTTATTGATTTTATCCATGTCCATGGTCGCCGCGCTTCTGCTGGTTTTAGGGGGAATCTTGTTTATGCTGATTCTCTTATACAGAAGGCTTGGAGCGCTGGAGAAGGCTGGAATGATTGAATATCGCGCTCCGTTTGTAATTCGGGCAAGTCCAGGGGATCATTTTCAAGCGATGCCGCAGAATAAGGCGACGCATTAAAGGGTTAAAAAAAACAGGCTTTGCATGCCGCCAGATAACAGGAGTTCTTTATGCAACGTTTGGCTAAACACTTTTTGGTCTTAGCGATCATAATCCTAATTGCAGGTTGGCAAGATCTTTATGCCGATTTTCAGAAGCCGGAGAAGTCCGGCTCCAAAGACATGATGTCCATCCTGCTAAAGGCTGAAAACGCGCCTTCCGGCGTCCGGGCCATGGGCCTGGAAATCCATTATAATCCGCAAGTTCTGGAATTTGAGAAATGCGAGCGAACCGGATTGATGAAAAAAGGGTTTTCCATGTTTGGGTCCAATATAGTTAAGCCCGGAGTTCTGCGCATGGGCGGCATTGATCCCTCGGCGGATTCATTACCCTCAGGGGTTAGCGGCGACCTCTTTATTCTCCGCTTCAAAATGGTCGGAAAAGGTTCGCCTGATTTCGCATTCAAGAATTTCAAGGACGACATTCAAGAATGGAGCACAAGAATCGGGCCGTGCAATGCAGACGATTCGCCCGTTTCAGGCTTGGTTTTATGCATTGACGAATAAATGCCTAATTTGCAGGTCATGAGGGTTTGTCATTGCAGGCCCTTTGGGGATTGCAATTCATCGAAACGGCGCATTTGAATTGGGCTCGGGAAATAATTGGAGGGTTTTACGTCATAAGAGCGCTTCAAGGAAAAACCAATTGGTTTGTCCTGGATTTATCTCCGGATTTTAGGTATCATCATGGCGGAGGGTGCGCCTTGCACCATAAGGGATAACCAACAATCAAGGACATTTAATATGAAATCCTGCCTGTCTGTTTTTTCCCGCTTTTGCGCGGCGGCGGCCTTGGCCGTTCTGCTTTTTTCCGGTTGCATGCAAAGAGGCTATGAAATTACCTACACCCCGGAAATGCCCGAGGCCATGCCCCCAACCAGTGACGCCAAAATTTTCAACTATTACGACGTCAATGCGGATAAAATATACGATGTCTTTTTTAAGGACTACCTTATCATCGGCCGCTCGTCCTTTGAAGGCCCATACAACGATCCCCAAAGCCTGTTGGAGTTCGCCCAGGCAAAAGGCGCCCACGTTGTGGTGACGTCGTCCTCGCTTTCGGAGGAGCGCACTCACGACATGACCATTGACATGCCCGCCACGCCGTCGATTCCCGTGGTGGGAGGGGACAGCGCCGGACCTTCCGGCTACCACACGACCGGCGTGACCACCCACCAGCGCATGCGCATGAATCTGAAAATCTTCAACCAAACCGCTTTGTTTTTACGCAAGATCAAAGACGAACCCGCCTTGTGGGAAATGAACAAGGCCCAGTTCAGCGACCTGGCCGCGGCCAAGGCTTACGCCGAGTATGACGCCCAGGGCGCCAGGGTGGAGGCCTATAAAACGGACGGGCGGATTTTGGGGTTTTACAACGGGGCCTCAAGCTCCGAATGGAAAAACGGGGACCTCAAGTTTATCATTTACGAAGGGGACAAACTCTCCGGCGTATACCTGATGGACGACAAAACGCCTCAACTGGCTAAATACGCGTTTTTCTCCGACGGTCGGGTGGAAGCCAGTCTGCCTCTGGTGGAGGAAAGGGCGATTCTCAGGCAAACGGGCGGCGTGAAATAACCCGCCCGTCTAATCTTATGGGTTAATCATCAACTCTTGGGAAAAAACGGCCCCTTGCCCGTGAGGAAGGATTTTACGAAGTCAAATCCCAAAAGCATCATATCCTCGTCCGAGGCTTGGGCCTTGGCGAGCCTGTCCTCGGGCACGTCAAAGCGGCTTAAAAACGAACTGTTCAGGACGAAATCCTTAAACTTATCCACGTTGAAGCAGGCCATGGCCGCCATTTTCAGGGCTGGGCTCTGACGGCCCTGGGGTCCCCAGGGGTTGGACCGGAACAAAGAGTCCATATCCACCCAATGGGAGTTCATGACCGTGTAATCCTCCATATTCTGGTCCGCAATCCATTCCTCGGCAGTCCACTCCCTGCCCTGCCCGTGGCCGTGGCAATGATCGTGCACGGTAAAAAAATAGGCCGTATGATAATAGTCGCCCACCCGGGAGACTGCGGGCTCCAAAGGATAGGCCCGGCACGAAAAAGGCCGGTCTTCATACACGGTGCAGCCTTCATCGGTCAAAAAGGGGCACGGCAGGCCTTCGATCTTTTGCATTTTCAGCATGACGCTGGGAAAATGCTCGTTGTCCCGATAATCCGAATAGGTGTGTTTTTCCAAAAACTCGTCCGAGGTCATGCCCAGCCGATTTTTCATGCGGATGACGTCGTAGGGGTATAAGTACATGTCCGCGTTGCGGCAGCAATTGGTAAAGCAGTCCACCTGGGGATTGCAAGTAAAATTAAAGGTTTCTCCGGCCGTTAAAAGATGCCTTCCTGTTTTGATTTCCGCCATGGGTGCAGGGTCCTTTCCAAATTTTCCGATTCTTTCAAGCCGATTTCGGCTTAAGGCACTGTATCGCAAAACAGCCTCATCGTCACCCCCCATGGAGGATTTTGGCGGCATCCGGTTTTCGCTTGACAGGGAAGCCGATAAATTGTCCACTGCCGTCATGAAAACGATTGCACTGCATACGGCTTTGATTGTGATATTGCTTCTGTCGGCCGGCCCCGCCGTTGCGGGCGGAGACCCTATGAAGGGACCTAAAAAGGCCGTCAAACCCGCAGCCGTCAAACTTGAAGACAGCGTGGGCGAAGGCTTTATGATCACCGTCTACCAGAAAATCCTCTCCCCCGTGGGCGGAGCGCGGTGCAGGATGCATCCCAGCTGCTCGCGCTACGGCAGGCAGTGCTTTGAAGAATACGGCCTCTTAAGGGGCTATATCATGACCTGCGACAGACTCATGCGCTGCGGCCGGGACGAAATCCACCTTTCCCCCGTCCTCTGGGTGGACGGAAAGAAAAAATGCCTGGATCCGGTTTCGGAGAATGTTTTCCCCTTGCTCCATGATGAAAAATGCGGCGCCAACCATTCCTGCCAATGAGGACGAACCATTGACCGTTAATTCCAGCAAATCTCCGGACGCCCCCAGGACATCCTGCATCCAGTGCGGCTCGTGCTGCACCAAAGGCGGCCCCGCGCTTCACAAGCAGGACATGGACATCATGCGGCGGGGCGTTATTATGCCCCAGCACTTGTTTAGCTTGCGCGTGGGCGAAAAGGTGTACGAAAACGTGGTGGGCGCCGTGGCTCCTTCTCGGGAGGAAATGGTCAAGATCAAGGGCAAGCCCGGATCGTGGACCTGCCTTTTTTTTAACGAAGAGGAAAAAAACTGCGGCATCTACCAGGATCGCCCCATGGAGTGCCGAGCCCTGGCCTGCTGGGACACTTCAGCCATTGAAGCGGTGTACGCCAAGGACCGCCTGACGCGATTTGACCTGGTCGGCCCTCAGGACGCCGTCCGAAAATTCATGGACGCCCACGAAAAAAGGTGCTCGCACCGGGAAATGGCGCGATTGATCGGGCTCTTGTCTTCAGAACAGGCGGAAAAAGCCGCCAACCAGATTCTGGACATGGTGCTGTACGAGAACGACATGCGGGCCATGCTGGTGCAAAAGGCCGGGCTTAAAAACGAACACCTGGATTTTTTGTTCGGCAGGCCCTTACAGGAAGCCCTGAAAGGCTACGGCCTGGAGGTGAAAAACATCCGGGGCAAGTTGGCCTTATTTCCGGTGGGGAATAATCCTTAAGCCGCTTCAATATGCCCGGGCCGCCCCTTGGCTTCCAGGGCCAGATCGACCAGCCTGCTCATGAGCGCGGTGAAATCCATGCCCGCAACCTTTGCGGCTTTGGGCAGCAGGCTGTTGGCCGTCATGCCCGGAATGGTGTTGGTCTCCAGCACATGCAGCGCCCCGTCCTTATCTATAATCATATCCGTTCGGCTGTATCCCTTGCAGAATAGAGCCTTATGAGCTTGCTTGGACAGATCCATGGCCTTTTGGGCGTCTTCTTCACTGATGCGGGCCGGGCAGATTTCTTCGGATTTGCCGGCTTCGTATTTTGCGCCGTATTCAAAAAAGGCGAATTCCTCCCCTGGCACGATTTCGATTAACGGCAGGGCTTCCAATTCGTCGTTGCCAAGCACGGCGCCGGTGATTTCCACGCCGGTGACGCAGGCTTCCAGAAGCAGGACCGGATCTTCTGCGAATCCCGCGTCCAGCGCCTTGTCCAGGTCGGCAGGCCCTTTAACCAGGCTCATGCCTATGGAGGAGCCGCCCATGCAGGGTTTGACGAACAGGGGGTAACCCACCTGGTCCGCCAGATTTGCAGCCTCATGACGATTGTCCGGGCTGACCACACGGTAAGGCGGAGTTTTAATCCCAGCTTGCTCATAAAGCTGTTTGGAGGCCAGTTTGCTCATGGATACGGCGCTGCCCAAAACCCCGGACCCCTGATAAGGGATGTCCAGCATGTCCAAAAGGCCCTGGATGCGGCCGTCCTCGCCATACTCTCCATGGAGCATGACCACGGCGACGTCTATATTGGGAGCGTCGTGCACAAGGCGCGGAATGTCGATTTTGGGGTCGTAGCAGCGAACGATAAAACGGTCTTTGTCCAAGGCGTTGAGCACTTCCGTGCCGCTAAGAATGGAGACCTCCCGTTCTGCGGAGGCGCCGCCGAATAGGAGGGCGAGATTCAACCTTTTCATGGATCCCCCCGGCGTGGTTGGGTTGATGTTTTGTGCAAACCCTTTTATAAGGCTCCGGCCTTTCGCCTGCAGGCCGGATTACTTCAAGAGCCCTTGTTTGGCTTTGTGGTACTCGGCGGACGTTATGAGATTTTTCTCAAAAAGTTCGGCCAGTTCCTTAAGCTCGCGAAGGCGCATGGCATCAGGGTCTTCCAGTTGGGCTACATGGCGGGGGCCCGCCAGTCTTTCGGCCGCCGCCCTGCCGTCCATACGTACGGACACCAAGCCGCCAAGAAAGCTGACTTCCACTTCTTTTCCGCTGATCATGGGGTCGGAAAGGACTTCGGAGAGGCTTTTGCCGTCGCGTTTCAGCTTTTGGAAAAAGCGGTATCCCGAGTAGATTATGAGGGCGGTTCCGCCGAAGAAGATATAAGGCATAAATTGGACCAGACCGCCAAAGAAGAGGACGGCCCCTCCCAGCCCCAAAACCAAAACGGCGTGCAGAACCAAAATGAAATAGGCCAGGAATACGCTTTTTACGACCCCCGGATTTTCCGGTTGCTTAGGGGCCTGCTTGTTGCGGTTAAAAAACATGCTTTCATTTCTTCCCGAATTTCTCCACCAACTTATGCTCGTAGCATTCGGGCACATCAAACTCAAGCGAGCCTGAACGCATAAGATTGAGCTTGGTTATCAGGTGGTTCAATTTCTTCATTGCTTTGTATTTTTCCCGGGTGTCTTCCATGCCTGCCATTAGCTGCTCCATGTTGGCGATTTCTTTTTTTACTTCCACCTCCGGGGGCAGGCAGCCCGCGTTCTTGAGTATTTTGTAAGCCATGCGCAGGTCTTCGGGAACGCAAACGTCCCTGTCCAGGTCGATGGGTTTGCCGGCGCCTGGAAGATCGTCAAAGACTCCTCTACGTTGGGCGTCTTGAATTCGCTGCTCGATGATTTTGTTAAAACCGTCCACACGCTCACCTGCAAAGGAGCCGTACTCAAGAGATCGGCGGTTCACTGTCCAAAGATAAAACATTCCTTGGACGGTGGCAACTAAAAAACCCCCGAGAGGGCTGGACGCCTCCCGAGGGTTTTAATTGCGTTTGGTGGCGATGCAGGGATTTGAACCCCGGACACTGCGGATATGAGCCGCATGCTCTGACCGACTGAGCTACATCGCCGCAACAGAGAAAGCGCTTTTACCACGTGATTTGTCCGGCGTCAACCCGGAAAATACATCTCTGCCAACTATTTTTATAATTTCTTCGATCAGCTCCCGGGATTGGCTCCAGCAAGGACCACATCCACGGAATCCAGAGCCTCCGACGGATCGAAGAAAACAACCGTATAATCTAAAACGCCGTTCTGTGCAAGACCTAAATTCGAATTTCCCGCACCATTTTTATTGCCCATGGAGTTTCTAATGTCCGCCCGGCTCATGGAGCTCAATTGGGCCTTGGACAGGGGGTTGCCTGCATAGGCCTGCACCTCGGTCAGAACCTTGCCGGCGGCGTCCTTTAACACGCCTTTAAGGCGAATATTGCTGCAAGGCGCGTTAAATCCGTTTTGCACCTTTCCGCTGACCACCAGCATCCAACTGCCGTCAGCGCCCTGGACCCACTCATGCTGATAAGCGCCGAAATTGATCTGGCCCACAATGTTTTGGCTCGGAGCAGCCGAAACAGGCGGTTCAGCAGGCGCGGCCTGGGGCTTGGGCGCCGCAGGCAGTGCAGCGGGCGCCGGCGCCGGTTTGGGTTTGGGCTTCGTCATGGGCGCCGGTTCAGGCTCGGGCGCAATCCCCAGCATTTCAGATACAAACGGGATTTCAAAGGGCAGTTGAACGCCCAGATACTTGACTGCAGCAAAGCCGCCGCCCAAAAGGATGATTAGGACCAACAGAAGGATCAGGACCTTGCTCGGGCCTTTCTTGGAAGGCGGAGCGGCAAAATCTTCTCCCTCCTCTTCCTCATCGGAAGGCGGAGGCGGCGGAGGCGCGCTGGCTTCGGTGTCCATGGTTTCCGGCGGCAATTCCATGGTTTCGCCGGGCTCCATGTCCATGGTTTCCATGCCCTCGTTATCATGGGTGAATTCCATGGTCTGGATGGCGTCGCCTATGGGAGCGTCCACCTGGAAATCGTCCGTATCTTCATCTATCTCGAATTCCTGCTCGTCATCGTCCACGACCTGAACTTCCAGGCCGTCCGAGGCGATTTCATCTTCCAGATCAATATCCAGGTCCATGCCGCCGTCGTCGCCCTGGCTGTCCTCCATGTCCATGTCAAAATCCAGGTCCATGCCCTCATCAGCCGCCTGCTGGGCGGGCTCGGGCTCCTGAGCGCTGGTATCCATGGTCAGGTCGAAGCTGTCCAGGTCAATGGACATTTCTTCGGTGGCTTCCTCTTCCGTCATTTCCAGTTCGGCCTCAGGCTCCATTTCCAGGTCGCCCAGGTCCAGGTCGGAAACAGGCGCGTCCTTGGCAGGCGCGTCTTCCTTGCCCGTGGAGAGGTCGTCGATTTCCAAATCGAAGTCTTCGCCCAATCCTTCGGATTCGTCTTCGCCGGACTCCGGAACAAGAAGCTCCTCAGTCAGATCCATCTCGCCAAGGCCGAGGTCGTCTTCCCCAGCGGCCGCCTCGGCGGGTTTATCCTCTTCCGCAAAGCTGTCCAGATCCAAATCCAGGTCCAGGTCTGCGGTGGATTCCTCCAGGGGCAGGGGCGTGGAATCTTCTCCTCCGTCCATGTCCTCTAATTCCAGTTCCAGTTCGCCGGAGGATTCTTCCTCGTCGTCCGATTCCATTCTAAGGTCTTCCAAGGTATCCATGTCGCCAAGGTCCACATCCAAATCTGCGGAATCCGGAGATGCTTCCGGTTCCTTTACGCCGTCCATATCCATGGTCATTGTGTCTCCCAGTTCCAAGTCCAGTTCCGACGGGGCGTCTTCCGTTGCATCCGCTTCCTGGGGGGCTCCAGCCTCCAGATCGTCTCCCAGGTCGTCCAGACCGTCGAGATCCAAATCCATGGGGGCGTCTACCGGTTCGTCAAGTCCTTCCGGCATTGCGTCCAAACCGGACAGGTCCAAATCATCGTCAGCGGCTTCGGGGGCCGCGGGTTCTTCCAAAGCAGCGTCATCCAGGTCAGGCAGACCTAAATCGTCGTCATCCGCAGCGTCTTCCAAGTCAAGATCCAGGCCGCCGTCATCGCCGCCGCCCAGGCCCAGGTCGTCGTCTGCATCCGTTCCGTCGTCGTCAAGACTCTGGCTGTCGTCCTCGCTGGACAGGTCCGGCAGACCCAATTCGTCATCCGCCGCCATGCCCAGATCGCCGGGATCGCTGTCCAGGTCGGGCAGGCCCAATTCATTGGCGTCCGGCCCCTGGGTGGAGTCATCCGCCGTGGAATCCATGTCCGGCAGGTCCATGTCCAGGTCGGGTATATCCAGGGCGTCGTCCTCGGACAGGCTCATGGCCGGGTCGTCCACCGAGTCTTCATCAATCTCGGGGAGCCCCATGTCCAGTTCCGGCAATTCCCGGTCCAGTTCGTCGCTCACTTCGCCCAGCGCTTCCTCCTCGGCCATATTGTCCTCGGGAACCATATCCAGTTCCGGCAGGCCCAGGCCGTCGTCCCTGGTGGAAAATTCCGACCCTTGCTCCACGGAATTGATGTCTTCCACGCTTTCGGCAAGCTGATCGCCGAACTCGTCTTCCAGGTCGGGGAGGTCAATATCCATATCCTTGGGTTGGGCCGGAGCCGCCTGGGAAACAGCCGCCAGATTTTCGGCCAACTGGTTTTCCAATTCAGGCGTTCCCAAGTCGTCGTCCAATTCAGGCAGGTCCACGTCCAGGTCAAAGGTGTCTTCATCCGGTGTATAGGAAGAAGAATCGCCCTCCAGGTCCGGATCCAAATCCGGAAGGTCTTCATCCAAGTCCACCGGGGCCGCCGGGCGGTCCAGAGCCAGGTCGGAGACATCCAAAGGATCGGAGCCGGCTTGGGCGCCGGCCTGGGCGGAGGCGCCCGAGCCGGAGCCTGCGTCCAAATCCATTTCCAGGCTGGAAAGGTCCATATCCAGGTCGTCATCCAGGGAGCCCAGGTCCAAGTCCGAATCCAGGGAAAGATCTCCGCCGCTGCCGGAGGATTTTCCTCCTCCGCCCTCGCCGATCATGTGATAGCGACGGCAGCCATGACAACAAGTCACGGGCAGGCCCCATTGTTCCGCGGCAAATCCAGAGTGGGCGTCATAGATGCATTTTAGGCATGTGGCAATCATGTCTTTTCCCCGTTAGCTAGGGTTGTAAAGTATAAATCCCGGGAAGAGACCGGTATTTTTCGTCAAAGTCCAGTCCGTAACCGACCAGAAAGCCCTCGGGCACCCTGAAACATGCGTATTTTATATCTACAGGCATTTCCCTGCGTTCGCTTTTGTCTATCATGGCGCAAATTTCAACGGAACGGGGGGACAGGGTCTGAAAATAATCCGTAAGGAACTTCATGGTAAGGCCGGAATCAACTATATCCTCGACAATAATGACGTCTTTTCCCTCAATGTCGAGTTCCAGGGGCTTGGTCAATTTATGTTCGCCGGAGGACGTATCGCTGGAGCCGTAGCTGGAGACGCGGATGAAATCCACTGCCACGGAATTTTCGATGGACCTGGCCAAATCGGCCATAAATATAAACGCACCGTTGAGCACTCCCACCAAAACAAGGTCGGAATCCTTGTAATCCCGGGAGATTTCACGAGCCACGGCAGCCACCTTTGCTTCTATTTCCTCAGCGGACAGAAGCGGGGTTAATTGCGCCATAGATACGCCCCAAAAAACATTGATGTAGAATTTAAAAGGGTTTTTTGCGTCAAAAACACAAAACAATCTGAATTGTCATACAATAATAACGCTGTGGTGTCAACGATTTGAATGGAATCATCAGGCCCCGAGCGCACGGGGCCTGAGGATTTGCTGCAGATTGGGTATAGCGGAGCTACAGGCCGGTTTCCGAAAGTTCTTTAAGCAATTCCAGCTGCTTTTTACTGAGCTTGCCCGGAGAGGCCGTCAGGATCCGGACAAAGAGGTCGCCTTTTTTGCTGCCTCCCATTTCCGGAAGCCCATACTTGGGGATTCTCAGCTTGGTTTGATGCTTGGTTCCCGGAGGAACCTTCAGGTTTACTTCCCCGCCGTCCAGGGTGGGCGCCTTGATGGTTGTTCCCGTGAGCGCCTCGGTCCACTTTATTTCCTTGTTCACGAACAAATCCAGGCCTTCCGCGCCGAACACCGGGTCGGGAATGATCTTGGACTGGATGTACAAATCGCCGTTGGGGCCGCCGTTGGGGCTGGGCTCGCCCTTGCCGGCCAGACGAATTTTTTTGCCGGTGAGCATGCCCTTGGGGATTTTCACCGAAATTTTCTCCTGGCGGCCCTTGTGGGAAAGGGAAACGGTTTTGGAAACCCCTTCCGAAACCTCACGCAGGGTCAGCGGAATCTCATAGACCAGGTCCGAACCCTTGGTCTGGAACGAACGTCCCGCCCCGCCAAAGGGATCTCCGCCCATATTGAAGGAAAAGCGCCTTCCTCCTCCTCCTCCGCCGCGCTGTCCGGTAAAATTGGCGTTTTCAAAGCCGAATTCCCGGAAGATGTCCCCCATGTTGAAGTTTTTGAAGATGTCTTCCTGGGTGAAGCGCTGTTGAAACCCTTCGGTTCCGTACATGTCGTATTCCTTGCGCTTTTCTTCGTCGCTCAATACCGCATACGCCTCGCTGATTTCCTTGAACTTGTCTTCCGAGGCCTCATCGTTCCCCTTGGCGTGGTCCGGATGGTATTTCATGGCCAACTTGCGGTAGGCCTTTTTTATCTCTTCTTTGGCGGCGGTTTTCGGTACGCCAAGTATTTTGTAATAATCCTTATCAGCCATAATCATCCACCTGTAATCGTTTTTGACAAAGGCATATTGTCCAACAACCCGAAACCGGATTTACGCAGAAAGAACCGTTTCGGGCGATTTCACCCCGGCCCAGAGGCCGGCTTATCCAATAACTCCCCGTGCCTTTTAACAATAATAAGATTGGCGGAGGCCGGTGTCAAGAAAGGGAATCGCTCCCAAGCCAAGGCATTGTTGACATTATGATAATGCCTCCTATATAGGTTGCCTAAGAGTCCGTTTGCCTTTTTTCCAAAGCAAACGACCGGTGAATTGCGCGAACGGCGCATGATTTAGCCTTTTTACGGAGGACGGGAGAATATGAACGCCGCGACCCTGTTTTTGGTGTTTTTAGCTCTTAAACTTATATTCGGCCTGGCTTTTTTGCTATGGCGCTACCCCTGGCTGCGCGACTATCTGCCAGTCTGGCCGGGAAGCCCGGCGGACGAAGCCGGGGTTTAACCAGGGGTTTTTCCCCTAAAGAAATCATTTATGAATTCAAACACTGACAATCAGGAAATCGTTCATCTTGTCAGCCTGGGATGCGTTCGCAACCTGGTGGACAGCGAACTGATTCTGGGCGCCCTGGCCTCGGGGGGCTTCGCCCTGACCGAGGATCCGGCCGAGGCGGAAACCATCATCATCAACTCCTGCGGTTTTGTCCGGGCCGCCGTGGACGAAACCATCGACGTGGTTTTGGAAATGGCCCACTACAAAGAGGAAGGCCGGTGCCAAAGGCTTGTCCTGTGCGGCTGCATGGCCCAGCGATACGGCAAGGAATTGGAGGAAGCCCTCCCGGAACTGGACATGGTGATAGGGCCGGGCGCGCATAAGGACATCGTGGAACTGCTTAGGCGGCCCACAGGTTTTATCTGCCAGGTTCCCGATCCATCCACGGCGCCCTTGCAGCAGGCGAGCTTCCCAAGGATTTGCAGCACGCCCCATATGGCCTACATCAAAATTTCCGAAGGCTGCCCGGACCGCTGCACCTTTTGCATGATCCCCCAATTGCGCGGGGCGTGGCGAAGCCGGCCCCTGGACGACATTGTGGAGGAGGCGGGAAACCTGATCCAGTGGGGGGCCAAGGAAATCATCCTGGTCGCCCAGGACACCACGGCCTACGGCCTGGATTTTGACAAGCAAAACCGCACCAGCCTGGATCAACTCTTAAGCAGCCTCTGCCGGTTGGAAGGGGAGACGCGCTTCCGCTTTTTATACGGGCATCCCAACCGGGTGACGGACGCGCTGCTTGAGACGGCGGCCTCCCAGCCCCGGGTGTGCTCTTATTTCGACCTGCCCGTGCAGCACGGCAGCGACCGCATTTTGAAAATGATGGGGCGAAAAAATACACGGGACGAAATGCTCCGGCTGTTCGAAAAAATCCGGGCGACAGTCCCTGACGTCGCCCTGCGGACCACGGCCCTGGTGGGCTTCCCGGGCGAAACGGAAGAGGATTTCAACCAACTGGTGGAATTCGTTCAGGAGGCGAGGTTCGACCACTTGGGAGTTTTCGCCTACTCGGACGCCGAGGAAATCCCCTCCCACCGCCTGCCCAACCACGTGCCGGAGGATACGGCCGTCAAGCGCCGGGATTACATCATGGACAGGCAGAATACGATTTCCCTCGACAATAACGCCGACCGTGTGGGAAAAATCTACACAGCTTTGGTGCTGGGGGAAAGCGGCGATCCCGAATACCCGTATTGGGGGAAAACCTGCCTCCAGGCCCCGGACGTGGACGGCGTGACCTTGATCCAGGGGGAAGACCTGGAGCCCGGCCGACTGGCCCGCGTGACCGTGCACGGGGCGGACGTCTACGACCTGTTGGCGGAAACAAAAGACGAATAATCGGGGAAACGAATTCCCCCAGCCTTGGAAAAATCAATGAGCTTAAAACAGGAAATATTCGAATTTGTGGAAAAGGACCTTGCGGACATCGAAAGGGCCCTGGAAGCCAACCTCAACCCCTACCTGGACCTGGTCCGGGACGTGGCCAGCCACCTCCTTTTCGCCGGAGGCAAACGCCTGAGGCCCGTGCTCATGGTGCTGAGCGCCCGGGTTTGCGGCTGCAACAACGGGGAGGAGATCAACCTGTCCACCGTCTTCGAATACCTGCACGCCGCCACCCTGCTCCATGACGACATTGTGGACGGCGCGGAAACCCGCCGGGGAAAAATCGCAGCCCATAAGGTCTGGGATCCGGCCGAAGTGGTCCTCACCGGGGATTTTTTGCTCTCCCGCACATGCACCATCGCCGCGGACACGGACAAACTGCCCATCATCAAGGTCATCACCAACGTCACGGGCGTTATGTCCGAAGGCGAAATCCAGCAGCTTCTCAATAAAAAACGCCTGGACCTGTCCGAAGAGCAATACATGGACGTGATATACCGCAAAACCGCGGTGCTGATTTCCGCCGCCTGCGAGGTGGGCGCCCTGCTGGCCGACGCTCCCCCGGAGCAGGTGGAGGCCCTCAAGGAATACGGCAGGCATTTGGGCATCGCCTTCCAGATGGCCGACGACCTTCTGGACTACGTGGCCGACCCCAAGGTGACCGGCAAGGCCATCGGCGCGGACCTGGCCGAGGGAAAACTGACCCTGCCCCTGATCCACGCCCTGGAACAAACCGGCTCGAAAACCCGGCCCAGGATGGAAAAAATCATCCTGGACGAAAACGCCTCCAAAGAAGACTTCGCCTTTGTGCTGGATAATATCATCAAGTCGGGCGGGGTGGACTACACCAACCAAAAGGCCCAGGAGCATGTGGCGGCCGCCAAGGCGCTCCTGGATATTTTCCCGGATTGCCCCGAAAAAGACGTGCTTGCCAAAGTCGCGGACTTCGCCGCCCAGCGGGATAGTTAATAAAACAGAGGCTGGAATCAGGCGGGACAGGCCCGGTCCGTTACAGACCGGGGCGCGCTCCAAACCAGACTTCCTGTTGCGTTACAACGTGCGAAGCACCTCAAAAGTCATGCAATCGCCCCCCTGGCAGTCGATCTCCAGAGTGGCCCGTTCGGAGCTAACCAGCTCCTCCTGCACACACCGCATGAAATGCAGAAAAACCTTGTTGGCGTTCCCTGTCTCCAGGTCGGTCTTCGCCACCACTTTGTGGTCCGTGTCTTTAAGGGATAATTTTAAAGTTTCCATGGCCGCCTCCTTTCCCTGAATCCAGGGGGTTGGATGAACCGTCCCGGCGCACCATGCGCCGGACATTCGGTAGGGCTAACAGAAAACTGAACAAATTAAGTATAAATAATTATTTCAAATACTTATATATTCTTACATATTCCTGACCCTCTCGTCAAGCCTTGAATGAAACCCGAAAATCCACTTTTCAAGAGGACGGCGAGGCAGCCAAAAAGCAACCACGCAGGGCAAGCCCTGGAGCTACATTGCATTGAGAAGCTGCAAAGGTGATTTTAATATGCAGCGGTAGGAATTGCCTTCCGGGAAAAATGGATAGCGCAAGAAAAAGAAAGCCCGATGGATGCCTGAACTCACCCTCAATGTATCCTTTGTTTTGTCGGGTCGCTTCGCATAGGGTCTTAGGAGGTTACATCATTACGGGCGGATCTAACGCCTTCAGCTTTCAAATAGGCCCCCGTTAGCTCCGCGTGACCCAACATAGATAACAACTTGAAATTACTGCAATTGGAATAAAGATCGTAGGTCGGGTTACGCGAAGCGGTGAAATTGTATTTGACGCCCAAAAATCGCCGATCCAAAGGTTTCGAGCCCAAAACCAGGCTAGTTCGCGCGCAGCAACCCGACATTTTCAACGCCGGGCTCCGGGCCTCTGCGGCGTCATTCCAATGCTGCGGCCGCTGTTTTTGGGCGGCCCAGGCATCGCAGTTTGATGCCTGGGTTCGTTAGAACAAACGGTTTCGCCCGGGCAGATTGTTAAAACCGGGGATGGCCGACGGGCGCGGAGCGTGGATTGAAACATCGTTTCCATGTTTTTAATCGCTCATCCAACATATGGAAAAACAAATGATTATAGACAGATGGGTTAAACTACGTGTGCTCCGCACCCCGGCAGGGTACTGCTCTGCCGGGGCTACCCAAACTATTGGGCCGGGCCGCCCGACTATACTTCCGTGTGCAAGCCTTCCTAAACCTCTGTATTCAGGCGGACACTGCAAATTTTAGTTGCGTATTTTTTCCATGGGTTTATAGTGCGCCGTCCCGCAGCGCGGGGCGTGTTTCCGAACCTTTGAAAGCATCTATAAATGCCAGAAATAAAAGCTAATATTTGTTGCGAGTGCGGTGCATGCTGCGCCTATTTTAGGGCCTCCATCTATTGGGGGGAAACCGACGAGGCGACTCCCGGCGGCATCCCCATGGAAATGTGCGAAAAACTGAACGATTTTTTTGTGTTCATCAAAGGGACCAACGACGTCCCTCCCCGGTGCTCGGCCCTCATGGGATTCATAGGAAAGTCGGTCCATTGCAGCATATACGACAAGCGGGCTTCCGTATGCCGGGAGTTCACGCCTTCCTGGGAAAACGGAGAACCCAACCCCCGCTGCGATAAAGCCCGGGCGGCCCACGGCCTGGAGCCCCTGACGCCTAGCCACTGGCCCAAACCGGGAAATTTTCCTAAGGCGGCGTAAAGGGGAGCAGGATCTCCCTGCGTGAATATTTTTGTCTGAACGCCCGATTGCCTTTAATGCCGGGCCGTTCAGGTTTCATGGGTTGTCCACAGGCGCGTCCGGTCCCGGACGGTGCAAAACAAACCCTTGACTCATTGCGTCATTTGGGTTATATTTTTAACCAATCGGTCAAAACAAGGCCTTAACCAACCAAAATATTTGTTTTTCCTTAATCTTACATTTGTTTATTCAACCGGCGAAAGCCTCAGGAAGATATCCATGGCGTCAAATTTTGCCCATGTAGAATCGGAAGTCCAGGCGGCCGGCCAAACCGTGCAGGGTCAGCCTGTGGAGGCCGCCGACATGGCGGTCCTGGCGGACCAGGTGCGGGAATATCTGGTCCAGAGGCGGGAAAACCTGACGGTTTACCCTGACCCCTTGCCCGAACAGGTTTTGATCCGGGAGTTCGGATTTTCCGCCAAAGGAAAAGGCAAGCCCGAGGTCATCCTGACGGAAGACGTCCGGGTGGAGTTGGGGCATCCGTCCATAGGGTCTTTGGCCGCAGTGCTGACGACTTATGACCAAAGTCTTGTCCAGCATGGCTGCATTTCCCTGGTCGGGCCGGAATTGAGGCAGATGAAACCCGGAGGGAGGCAGGCGTTCGCCCAGATCATCTTTTTGGCTCTGGATCGAAGCGCCATGCCCGACCCCTTTGACCTGGAAAACGCCCAATATCTCATGCACCGGCTTCCCGGCTATATGGTGCGTTCCGTGCCCGGCAAGCTGTGGGTGCGTGTGGGAAAGGACCGGTTCAACCAAGGCCTGGATCTCCACACCGTGGGTTCGGCCCTTGTCAAGGCGTATACGGACGACTTTCCTGGCGTGCTGAAGGCGGAAGTCGTCTTTGTGACCACGGGCAAGGAGGACGTCCTCGCTCTGGAGCCTATTGCGACCGAGGCCAAAGTGCTTTCGGGCCGGCATAAAAAGCTGGTGCTTGGAGTGGACGGATCCATTGAGTGCAGCGAGTTGAATTGCGAGGAATGTGAGGAAAAACCCGTGTGCGATAACCTGCGCGACGTGGTTGTAAGGCGCCGCAAGCAGAAAAAATCCGGAAAAGCAGCCAAAGCATGACTCACACAGTGAATAACGCCAAACCCATATTTTCCGTGTGCGGAAAAGGCGGCGTGGGTAAAACCGCCGTTTCCGCCCTCATGGCCCGGGCCTTTTTGGAGTTGGGCCCGCGCCCCGTACTGCTGATCGACGCAGACCCGGCGGGCGGACTGGTTTCGGCTGTCGGTGAAAAAGCGGATAAAACCCTTGCCGGGGCCCGGGATCAACTCATCTCCACGGCGCGCGGCGCTGGGGATGCGGAAAAAACGCGTCTCGCCCAGAACCTGGATTATCTGGTCATGGAAGCCCTGGTGGAGGGACCGGGCTACTCGCTGCTGGCCATGGGACGCATGGAGGCCAAGGGCTGCTTTTGCCCGGCCAATACCCTTTTGAGGGAGGCTATCGACCTTTTGGCCGAGCCCTTCGCCATGGTGCTCATTGACGCGGAAGCGGGCCTGGAGCAGATCGCCAGGCAGGTGACCCGCCGCGTGACCAGGGTCATCGCCTTGTCCGACGGGTCCTCCCGCAGCGTCCAAACCATAGATTTGATAACCCAGATGGTGGATCCCTCCATCATGGGGGTCATCGGCAACCGGGTCGATAGGGTGGACGACCTGGACCTGCCCCCGGACGTGGAATTTTTGGGGATTATCCCTGAGGACGATCAGGTGCGCGTCTTTGACAGGCAAGGCCGCTCCCTGTGGGATTTGCCGTCTGACAATCCGGCCTTGACAGCCGCTATGGCCGTCGCGGAAAAGCTCATCAACCCATAATCATTTCGAGGCCTTGTATGAACCAAGCAGTCATACCGGACTTTTTTCGCCAAATTCTTGACCAACCGGTAAATAATCTGGTTGATCAGGCGCAAGAGCAGGGAAAAAAAGCCATTGCGTACACGTGCAGCTACGTCCCCCAGCCGCTCCTTTCCCTGGACGGGGTGTTTCCCATCCGGGTGCGGGCTCCGGGGGTGGTGGGAACGCCCATGGCCGACACCTATCTGTCGTCGGTGATTTGCTCTTACACCCGCAGCGTTTTGGAACTGGCCCTGGAGTGGGCTTTTGACTCTCTGGACGGCTGGGTGTTCGCCGCAAGCTGCGACCATCTCAGACGCTTATACGACAACCTGGATTATTTGAACAAACCGGCTTTCAACCACATGATCGACATGCCCCACCGAGGGGGGGCGGCCGCGGAAAAGTGGCTTACCGAGGAGTACAAGTCGTTGGGCGCGGCCCTGGCCGAATCGTTCGGGGTGGACGCAAGCCCCCAGGCTTTGTCCCGGTCCATCAAGGAGCACAACGCCTATCTTTCGGTCATGCGGGAAATCAGCAAAATGCGCAAACAGGACAACCCGCCCGTGACCGGCGCTATGTTCCAAACCTTGCTGGCCGCGTCAACCAGTGCGCCCAAGGATATGGTCATGGACGAGCTGAAAGCCCTGCTTGCCAGGCTTAGGGAGAGTAATGAAGGGAAGCCTTACAGAGCCAGGGTGCTTTTGGCGGGAAGCCACTGCGACGATCCCGGATACATTGACGTCATCGAAAAAACAGGTGGTCTGGTGGTCGCCGAGCGCACCTGCACCGGCTCCATCCCGGCTCTGGCCCCCATTCCCGAAAACGACGCTCCCTACGAAACTCTCGCCGGGCAGGCCTTGGCCAATATCAGTTGCCCGCGCATGATGGAGTCGTTTCAGGCCCGGGTGGATGAAATTCTGGAAGCGGTGGAGGAATATCGGGCGGACGGGGTGGTTTTGCAGACCATGAAATTCTGCGACACCTGGGGCGTGGAGTCCGGCCCCATGGTCCAGGAATTGCGCAAGGCCGGGGTCCCCATTTTAAAACTGGAACGGGAATACACCATGTCCAGCGAAGGGCAGTTGCAAACCCGCATCCAGGCGTTTTTGGAGAGCATGGGAAAATGAGACTTCAAGATCTGAAAAAAGCGGACGCAAGTTGGAAGGATAAGGCGGTTCACGCCCGATACCGGGTGGAATCCATAGGCTCCCTGGCGCGCCTGTTAAGGCACGGGCCGGGCAAGATGGCGGAGATTTTTCGGTGGGACTGGCTGAGGACTTTGGCGGGAGCTTCCAACCTGTTGGATATGGCGGTCTACACCCGCACCGGCCGGTATCGGGAGGCCAGCGCCTATGCCTTGGCTGAGGTGATCGGCGGCATCGGCGACCTCATCGACTCCATTTGCGCCGCCCCGGACCGGGTGGTCATCCACGAGGATCTGGTGCCGTCGGAAATTTTTCGCGGCATGGGCCTGGCCCCGTTCATGGCCGAGGTGATCGGCATCGCCGTACCTTTGGTAAAAGCGGATTGGGCGGAGAAATACATCGACATCGCGGAAAACGAGGGCACGCCCCCGGATACCTGCAGCCTGCCCAAATGCACCATGGGCGTGGCTTTGGACGGCCAGTTCCCCAAAAGCGCGGCCATTGTCACCTCCAACATGCCCTGCGACGGCGGCATGGCGTCGTACACCATCCTGGAGAGGGAGTTGAAATCCCCCTGTTTCCGGCTGGACATCCCGTACAACTTCTACAACGACCGGGCCATCGACTATTTTGTCTCGGAGCTCAAACGCATGATCGCCTGGCTGGAGGAGCACACCCCCGGCCGTATGGACTGGGACCGGCTGAAAGAGGTTTGCATTGAAAGAAACAAGGCCATGGAGCATGAGCTGGAAATCTGGGAGCTGATTCGCCAGAAGCCTGCGCCCATGGCCGGGGAAGCCATCTGGCTGGCCCAGCTCATTCATATGGTGGCGACCCCAGGCTCGCCTCGGGCCACCCGCACCATGAAAAACATTTTAAAGCGCACCAAAAAAATCATGGAAAACGGAGGGGGGGCCCTGCCGGAAGAGCGCTACCGGGCGGTTTTGTGGAATCCCCCCACCCTGGTGTTTCCGGAATTATTCGTCTGGGCCGAGCAGCAATACGGCGTCGCCTTGTTGGCGGATATGCTGACCTATCATCGCCATCCGTTCATTGACGTCTCCAGCCCGGACTCCATGCTCCGCAGCCTGGCCCAGATTATTGTGGAAGGCCCCATGGCCCGTCACACCCGGGGGCCAGCGGAGAATTTTTTCGACGATCTGTTTTACCTTTACGAATATTTTTCCCTGGACATGATCTGGATGGCCGGACACATCGGGTGCAAAAACACCATGGCCTTGAACGGCATGTTTCGGGAGCGGTGCCGGGAGCGGGAAATCCCGTTATTCATCATGAATTACGATCTTTCGGACACGCGGGTGGTATCGCCCGTTGATATGAAAAAGCAGGCCGAGGCTTTTATGGAAACGGTCATGAAGGCCGAGCCGCTGCTTTGATTTTATGATTTCTTCGGGGGGAATTATGGCCAAGTATTACGGAGGGTGCGACCTGGGCTCGACAACGGGCAAGGCGGTTATTTTAAAGGACGGAGAGATTGTCGCTACCGCCTGCATCAGAAGCAAAATCGACCCGGTGGAGACAGGCCGCGAGGTGTTGAATCTGGCGATCCAACAAATTGACGATCTGGAAAAGGTGGAGGATTTGGAGAAGCTGGTGGGCACGGGCTACGGCCGGAACGAAGTGCCTTTTGCGGACGAAAACGTCTCGGAAATCACCTGCCACGCCGTGGGCGCCCATTTTTGCGACAACAATATCCGCACCATTGTGGACGTGGGCGGCCAGGACATCAAGGCCATCGCCCTGTCGGATACGGGCAGCGTGCTGGAATTCGCCATGAACGACAAATGCGCGGCGGGCACGGGCAGATTTTACGAGGCCGTGGTGCGCACCTTCGACCTGTCTTTGGACGAGTTCTCAGCATTATCCCTGAAGGCGAAAAAAATCGTGCCGGTCACGTCCCAGTGCACGGTGTTCGCCGAAAGCGAACTGGTGAGCCTGTTGTACAAGCGAAACTCCCCGGCGGACATCGCGGCCGGCGTGCAATTATCCGTGGCCAAACGGGTTTTCACCCTGGCCCGCCGCGTGGGCGTGAAGCCTGGCGTGACCGTCACCGGGGGATGCTCCAAAAATATAGGGTTGGTCAAAGCCTTGGAAAAAACATTGAGAACGCCGATCTCTTTGCTCTCTACGGATCCCCAACTCACGGGGGCCCTGGGAGCCGCCGTCCTGGCCTCCCGCAATGGATCAGGCTAGGCGCGTGTTGTGGGGCGATAGCGTCCTTCCCTCCCCCCTTGGGAAGGGCGTTATTGCTTTATATCATAGGTTTTAATGGACTTTCATTCCGTTTTCGGTTTACACCTCAGGGCAGGAGGAAACCGAAACCCATGCCCGAAAAAGCGCCCTTTCCGGTCCAGGCCTTCAGGCCCATTCTTGTTTGCATCATTGGCATGCTTGCGGTGTCCTGCGTGTTTATGACCCAAGCCATCTTCCTGGAGTTGGCCCAAAGCCTCCAGGTGGAGGAAACCCGGGCTCGCCTGAGCTTCAGCTTTACGTCCCTGTTTTACGGGCTTTCCTTTTTGCTGGTCGGCCCTATTGCAGACAGGGTTCATCAGCCTCGTATGGCTTTCGGCGGCGCCGTGTTTCTGGCCCTGGCAGTACTCGCGGCCTCCTTTGTGCACGATTTCCAGCTATTCCTGGTTCTCATGGCCGCGGTCGGCATGGGCGCCTCAGCCATTCCGGCCTCCATGTTTCCGTATATGGTGCACACCGCTCCCCCGGAGCGCATGGGCGCCTTTGTAGGCATGCTGCTGGCCTTCGCCACCATCGGGGTGATCGTGGGGCGCCTTGTTGTGGGGCTCATGACTTCCTGGTGGGGATGGGAGGTTGCGTTTCGGGTTATGGCGGGAATCGTCCTGGCCTGCGGAATTTGCGTGCTTGCGTTTTTGCCCAAGCCGGAGATGGAGCTGCCCGCCGATGGCTCCGGTTTTTTCCGGCTGCTGCTAAAGCCCTTCCAGCTCATGGCCCAGCCGAAAATCATCACCCTGCTTTTCACGGGGTTTTTATTGTTTTTTGGATTTATGGGGATGGTGACCTTCCTGACTTACAGGCTGGCCCAGCCGCCCTTTTTTTATACAGCCAGGGAAATAGGGCTGGTCAGCCTGGCCGGGCTTACCTCCCTGCTGGGCGCGCCCCTGTCCGGGGCGTTTTCCCAAAAATTCGGCTGGTACAAGGTGGCTGTTTTCGGCGTGAGCTTATGTTTGATTTCCCTTCAACTCATGGGATGGACGGCGTCCCTGACGCCTGTTGTCATCGGCATCCTCATGGTCTTTTTAGGGGTGTATGGCGCCCAGCCGTCCAT
The DNA here is from genome assembly GCF_000429905.1 of Desulfatibacillum aliphaticivorans DSM 15576. Lineage (NCBI taxonomy): Bacteria > Pseudomonadati > Thermodesulfobacteriota > Desulfobacteria > Desulfobacterales > Desulfatibacillaceae > Desulfatibacillum > Desulfatibacillum aliphaticivorans. The sequence continues at coordinate 107,688 of NZ_AUCT01000024.1, forward strand.
TTTTCTGGAAATCAGCCAATCCGTCCCCATAGACAGCACGGGCTGCGCCAGCTCCATGTACATCTTGTTTTGCATAGGCGGAGGCAGCATGGCTGCAACCCTGTTAGGGCCTGTCTGGAACGCCTGGGGCTGGACCGGCGTCACCCTGGCCTGCACGGCGTCCCTGACGGCGTCCCTGGCCATGGCCGCCCTGGCGTATAGGCGGCGGTCCGCAAGATAAGCCTGATAAAAATTATATGTGCGCAGGTTCATCCAACATTCATGGCCATTGCAAAAATTGAATTACTTGGTCTTCCAGCTTGGATCCCTTTTTTCCAAAAAGGCGCTGACGCCTTCCTTGGCTTCGGGCGAGGCGCATAGCTGGGCGAAAGCCCGGTCCATGAACTTGAACTGCTCCATGTAGCTCATGTCTTCGGAGGCGTAATAGGAGGTCTTGGCGTTGGCTACGGCCACGGGGCTCCGCTGCGCCAAAGACGCGGCCCACTCCCGGGCCAGTTCGTTCAGCTCGTCCGAAGGGACGACCCGGTTGTACAATCCCATTTCCAAAGCGCGTGTGGGGCTGAGCAACTCCCCGAACAACAGCATTTCCAGGGCGTGCTTGCGGCCCAGAGATTTCGACACCGGAATGACCGGCCCCACGCAGTTGAGGCCCACGTTTATGGCGGTCAGGCCGATCTTCGCCCTTTCCGAGGCGATGGCCAGATCGCACGCGGCGACCAGCCCCGCGCCGATGGCCGCGGCTGCGCCGTTCACCTTGGCGATGACGGGCTTGCTCATTTGGCTGATGTAGGCCAGGGAGTCTTCCATGTGGGTGATCCACTTTTCATATTCCGCCTCGGTCTTGCCTTCGTATCCCGTCAGGTCGATCCCCGCGCAAAAAGCCCGGCCCGCGCCGGTTACCATCACCACCCGGACAGAGGAATCCTTTTCCATTTCCTCCAGAGCCTGGCGCAGCTCCCCGGCAAGGTCCCAACTGAAGGTGTTCAACTGATCGGGACGATTCAAGGTAATCATCCCCACAAAGTCTTCTCCGATTTCCGTAATGATCGTATTGTAGGACATGAGGCCTCCTGATTGCGTCTGGTGATGGGGTTAGAGGGAGAGATGCTGCATGATGCATACAATCTAACAACCCTTTTCGTCCGACTGCAACAAAAAGATTTGGCCCGCCTCGAAAGCGGAGAAAGCATTTTCGTCTTGCCATTTTGTCCGTATTGAGGCAAAGCTGCTTGAAGGAGGCGGGGAAGGCGCGCCTTATTTCGCATTAACCGTTTGTTTTTAGAGGATTTGTACCATTTTAAAGCTGCTTGTAGTCTTTATACTGATTGTCGTGCTGATTTACCGGAAGGTTTCCCTGGGAACCTCCCTGGTCTCGGGCGCCGTGGCCCTGGGCCTGTGGTCGCTCATGTCTCCCCTGGAGATCCTGGTCAGCTTCGCCCATACCATGGTTTTGCCAAAAACCATTTTGCTGGCGGCCGTGGTCAGCCTGATTCTGATCCTGAGCCATTTGATGGAAAGCACCGGGCAAATGAAACGCCTGGTGTCGTCCTTTGAAGGCATCAGCAACAATGTACGCATTAACCTTACGGTGTTTCCGGCCCTGATCGGTCTGCTGCCCATGCCCGGCGGCGCGGTTTTTTCCGCCCCCATGGTGGAAGCCATGTCCAAAGAGCATGATATTTCCCAGGCTGACAAGGCGCTCATCAATTACTGGTTTCGCCATATCTGGGAGTATTGCTGGCCTCTGTATCCGGGGGTGATCCTGGCAGTTTCTCTGAGCGGCCTCTCTCTCAGCGAGTACTTCCTGGCCATGGGCCCCATGACCTTGCTGGCCGTGGCCGCCGGATACCTGATCATCCTGTCTCCGTTGAACGTGCTCCGGAAGCCCAAAGAGGAAAAGGGAAGCTGGCGGGCCCTGATCAACGAGATGTCGCCCATATTGATTGTGGTGATCGGCGCGGGAGTCTTTGGAGAAGGCTTTGCCCTGGCAGCGAGGCAGGGCGTTCTCCCCCGCCTGCCGCCGGAAATTCCGTTGTGCCTGTCCCTGACCGCGGGAATTCTATGGATCCTGATCAGACACAAAACAGGCCTGGATCCGGTGATTCAGTTGTTCAAAAAGCCTTCCCTTTGGTCCATGGTCTACCTGGTCATCGGGGTGATGCTTTTTGCGGGAATTCTGGAATCCAGCCATTCCGTACAGCAAATCAGCCAAAGCTTGGCCGACGGCCATGTGCCGGTGGCCCTTGTGGCCGTCATCCTGCCCCTGATCGTGGGCGCGCTGACCGGCATCTGTATGGCTTTTGTGGGCGCGACCTTTCCCATTTTATATGCCTTGCTGGAGGCCTCGGGACTGAGCCATCAGATCGTGGCTTACACCATCCTGGCCTATTGCTCGGGATACGCAGGCCTGCTGGCCTCCCCCATCCACGCATGCCTGGCTCTGACCCAGAGCTACTTCTGCGCAGACATGCCGTCCATATACCGCAAGCTGTGGATTTTGGTGGCTATCGAATTTACCGGAGGACTGGTCGGGTTTTTCCTGGCCCTGCATTTGATTGGATAAGGCAAAGCCGTTCCGGTCCCGACTATTTTCCGTCTTCCTGGGCGGCTTTTTCCACGGCCTCGCGGATCGCCTGCATGTGAAGGCCGTCCTCCGCCCACAAGTGGCAGCTATTAATAAGGTATTCCAGGCCGCCCACCTCATCCATGGATTTGGGAATGGGCCGGGGGTTTTGGGCGTGCAGCGTCCAAAACCCGTGAAGAGCCGCAGGCCCCATGACCACCATCAAATGGGTCAGGTGCGTGCAGCCCTTGGTCCCTTTCAACAAGTGGCGGATGCGCTCGCTGTAACCCGAGGTTATGGTCTCGCCGATCACCTTTTTAACGCTGTCTTTAATCTCCACGCAATGTTCATTAGGAATGGTGACCATGTCCGCTTCCGCGTCCAGGATAGTGATGGGATACCCGCCCACCAAAAAACGCACGCATAAGCTGTGCACCGCTCCCGGCCCTTTTATTTCGGCATCAAAACCGCGATAAATCCCGACATGGCGCTCGTCCCGGAGCCACCCTTCCACCACAATGTTTCCATCCGGCGCCGGATAGGACGCCACTTCCAGATTTCTGGTGTGTACGGGCTTTGCGTTCTCCACCACCGTTTTCAGGCTGGATGTTGCCATTATGCCTCCAACAATCTTTAGTTCATTGATTTTGCAGTAAAAATCAAGTAGTAAAACAGGAAAATATCGATGACGTCCTGTTCAATCGGGCGTTATCGTACTAAAATTTTATAGCACAGGGCGCCAAAGCGCACAATACAAGGAAGAGCGGAGGATTTTTTTGCATTATTCGGACTTTGCAACGCTCCTGCAAGACTGAATCGTCGCTCACCTTTTTCAGTGCGTAACTAGCACATTCGTGAAGGAGGGCGGCGAATGAGCGGCCGAATTAGAATATAACTATTTAAATATTTTAAAAATTCGCCATACCCCCAACCCCTTGGGCCTCCAGACTTTTCTCTTGACAACAAAATACGATTATTGTTACCTGAGTGCGGATTCATTTTTTTGCCGGCCGAGAGCCTTGAGCCAAGGCTGACGCGCTTTACGCGCTGCGTGGGAGGTGCGCCGGCCCATCCAGGATAATAGTTTTAGGTCTCCAACCATTTTAATGATTTGAAGAGGAAGACGTTCTAATGGAAACAACACACGAAGTCGTTGCCGCCGCGCCTGTGGAGCAGGTAGCGGGAGCAGCCCATGATCTGATCATCAACCTGCCTGCCCATTCCA